>JARBUP010000108.1 GCA_029239575.1 Bacillota bacterium | reverse complement strand
GTAGTGATATCATGCGTGAAATTAATTTCACGCATGTATGATATAATTAAACCTGAATTATTACTGATGATGCAATTTTAGATATTTATATCATTGAGAATAATTCAGGTTTTATACTAAAATATAAATGGAGGAATAATTAATGTCAAAAAATTTATTGAATGTAAACCAGCATGAAGAAATTGATACAATTCTGAAAAATCATGACATGAGTAAACACAATCTTGTGGGTATTCTTTTGGGTGTGCAAGCGTTGTCAGAAGAACATTACATTACAAAGGAGCAAGCAGAATACATAAGCGAAAAACTAAATATTTTTGTCAGCAATGTTTATGATGTTATTACATTTTATTCTGCATTATCAAACAAGCCAAAAGGAAAATACGTAATTCAGGTGTGTAACAGCACATGCTGCAAAGTAACAAAATATGAAAATATAAAAAAAGCAATAGAACAAGAATTGGGAATAGGAATTGGTAATATTACTCCTGATGGTATGTTTTCATTTGAATATAGTTCTTGCTTTGGAGCTTGTGACATATCACCTGCTATCAGAATTGGGGAAAAGGTTTACGGGAACCTTGATGAATCAAAGGTTGTTAATATAATTAAAAATTATCGAGGTGAATAATATGGGAAAAGCAGTGAGCATATTAACTAAAAATTTAAAAAATATTAATATTGACACAATTGATGATTATTTGGCAGCCGGTGGTTATGAAGGATTAAAAAAAGTTTTGACATTAACTCCAACAGAAGTAATAGAAAAAGTTAAAAATTCAGGATTGAAAGGAAGAGGTGGGGCAGCTTTTCCTACAGGGAAAAAATGGGAAGAGGCAGCAAAAGTAAAAGAAGATTCATATATTCTTTGCAATGCTGATGAAGGAGAACCTGGAACATTTAAGGACAGGTATTTCCTTGAATTTGATCCATACAGAATTATTGAGGGGATGACCATAGCTGCTTATGCAGTAGGGGGCAGAGAAGGTTACATTTATATCAGAGAAGAGTACGGCAAACAAAAAGAAATAATTATTCGTGCAATAGATAATGCTAAAGCGCGAGGATTGTTAGGCAATAATATTTTAGACTCGGATATATGTTTTAATATAAAAGTAATTTCTGGAGCAGGAGCATTTATTTGCGGGGAAACAACCGCACTCATACAATCAATCGAAGGAGGAGGAGGCAGGCCAAAAATTAAATTTAAAAGGACTGCTGAATCAGGCTTGTTTGGAAAGCCTACATTAGCTAATAACATTGAATCATATTGTGTAGTAACTACATTATTTACTGATGATGCAGAGCAATATTTAAGTTTAGGAACAGATGAAAGCAGAGGAACAAAAGTTATAAGCTTATGCGGCAATGTAGAAAATCCAGGAGTTTATGAAGTGCCTTTTGGCATTACTTTGAGGGAAATAATATATGATATAGGCGGCGGCATTAAAGATGGCAGAGATTTTAAATTTGCTCAAATAGGAGGTGCTTCCGGACCAATTATTCCTAAGTCAATGATGGATCTTAAGTACAGCTATGAAGATTTTAAAAAAGAAGGATATAGCATAGGATCAGGAGCAGTTTTGGTAGCTGATGATACAAACAGCGTTGCAGATTTTATGGTTACTGTACAGGAATTTTTTGTTCATGAAAGCTGTGGTAAATGTACTCCTTGTCGTGAAGGAAACAGGCAGTTATTAAAAATAGCTCATAAAGTAGCGGAAAAAAAAGCCACACAAGAAGATTTAATAACTGTTAAACGTGTAGCTAACGTTATGAAAAATTGCTCATTTTGTGGTTTGGGTACAGCTGCACCAACAGTAATGGTTACAGCAATTCAACATTTTTATGATATGTTTGACTAGGAGGCAATTATGAAAACTTGTACATTGACTATAAATAATAAAAGTTTAAACGTTGAAGCAGGCACAACAATATTAGAAGCTGCAAAATCGGCAGGGTATTATATACCAACATTATGCAATCATCCAGACCAGGAAATAAAAGCAAACTGCAGAATTTGTGTTGTGGAAGATAGATCTGCTAAGAAGTTTGTGACTTCATGTTCTACAAAAGTATATGAAGGAGCTGAAATTCATACAAATACTAAAGAAGTAAGAGAATTACAAAATGGTATTTTAGAATTAATCCTGGCAAATCATCCTAATGATTGTTTAAATTGTATTCGAAATTCATCTTGTGAACTCAGACAATTAAGTGAAAGATATCATATAAGAAATTATAATTTACAAAGCGATATTGATATATATCCAATAGATAATACTTCAGGTGTTTTGGTAAGGGACAGAAATAAATGCATAAAATGCATGAAATGCGTTGAAGCATGCCAGGAAACACAAATGGTCGGAATTTTAAGTCCTTCTTACAGATCCATAAATAGTTGTATAAGTGCAGGATTTGATGAAAATTTAAATCAAACATTTTGTACTTTCTGCGGACAATGCTCAGCTGTTTGTCCTGTTGGAGCTATTTATGAATATGATGAAACTGAAAAAGTATGGGAAGCATTGCATGATCCTAAAAAGCATGTAATTGTCCAAACAGCTCCTGCAGTTAGAGTTGGATTAGGTGAAGAATTTGGATTGCCAAGAGGTTCAAAAGTTACCGGTAAAATGGTAACAGCACTAAAAATGTTAGGATTTAATAAAGTATTTGATACTGATTTCGCAGCAGATTTAACAATATTAGAAGAAGGCAATGAATTGTTGTCAAGGATTAAAAATGGCGGCAAACTTCCAATGATTACATCATGCAGTCCAGGATGGATAAATTATGCTGAAGCTTTTTATCCAGAACTTTTAGACCATGTGTCCACTTGCAAATCTCCTCTATATTTACAATATCAATCATGCCATGTACTGCAAAAAAATATGAATGCAAAAGACCTGAAATGAATTCTTCAGGATATAGGGATGTTGATGTTGCTCTTACTACGAGGGAATTAGCAAGACTTATAAAAAATGCAGGAATAGATTTTAATAATTTAGAAGAAGAAAATTTTGATTCAATTATGGGAGCATCAACTGGAGCAGCTGTAATATTTGGTACTACAGGCGGTGTTATGGAAGCTGCGCTCAGAACTGTATATGAAGTAGTTACAGGCGAAACATTGGATAATGTTGAATTTACAGCAGTAAGAGGATTTGAAGGAATAAAAGAAGCTACGGTGGATTTGGCAGGAACTCCTGTTAAAGTAGCAGTTGCACATGGATTATCCAATGCAAATAAAATTATGGAAAAAATAAAAAATGGCGAAGCTGATTATACTTTTATTGAAATAATGAGCTGCACGGGCGGTTGCATCGGAGGCGGAGGTCAGCCCGTTGGAGCAAACAAACCAATCAAATCAACAAGAGCTAATACATTATATAATATTGATAAAGAGATGGTAATAAGAAAATCCCATGAAAATCCTGAAGTTCTTAAGTTATATGAAGAATTCTTAGGTGAACCTAACGGACATTTATCCCATGAACTATTACATACTCATTATCATCAAAGAGTTAAATAATAATATAAAAGACACTGGCAAAGTTTCTTTTTCTATGAAAAAATAAATAAGGTTCTGTAGTGGGTGTGACAATGGGGACGTGTTTTAACGTCTCTTTTTGTTTCAATACATATGTGAATAGCAATCCGGCATGAATAAACACAGGTCATCTGTTAAATAATAAAATATTTTTTTAAAAATATTATTAAATAATTATAAATTTATGATACAATACAAAGTATAAAGCGGAATGGAAATGTAATGTGAAAGGAGACAAAAATGACAACAATATATTTTACAAGACATGGCGAAACTGAGTGGAACAAACAATGCAGGTTTCAAGGAAGTAAGAACTCTGAACTTACGGAAAAAGGAATATTAGCAGCTGAGCTTTTAGCTGAACGTATAGAAGATATAGATTTAGACATAATTATTTCAAGCCCATTGAAAAGAGCTTACCATACAGCTGAAATAGTAAGGGGCAGCAAAAAAGTTGATATAATCGAATCAAGTGGTTTTATGGAAATAAACCTTGGAGATTTTGAAGGAATGCTGTATGATGAAATAAAAATCAATTCTAATGAATTAATTAAAAAAATTGAAGCTGATCCTTTTAATAACAGTTATCCAAACGGTGAAAACTTAATGGGATTTTATAATAGAGTGGAAAAAACTTTCATAAATATTATAGAGAATTATAAAAATAAAAAATCTCTGATAGTTGCTCATGGTGGGACATTAAAATGCATTGAGTCCTATATAAGAAAAAAACAAATTACAAAGGACTGGATGAAGGATGTAGTATATAATTGCAGTTTATCATGTGTGGTAATAGATGACAATAAAAATATAAAAGAAGTGTTTTATAATGATATAGAACATTTAAAAGGAAAATTAGCATATAATTAAGGTAGGAATGAAGGAATTATGAGTTTAAATAAATTAAAATACAGTGAAGCAAAAAAAAACTATTTGTTTATAGATGTTAGAAGCCAGTCAGAATTTGAGGATGACACAATATTAGGAGCTATTAATATACCTCTTTTAAATGATGAAGAACGAGTAGCCGTTGGTACAACATATAAACAAGTAGGAAAAACTGAAGCTAAAAGGCTTGGAGTAAAATTAATATCTCCAAAGATGCCTGAATTTTTTGAAAAAATAATGGAACTAAAAAGCACAAATAACCAAATTGCTGCCTTTTGTGCAAGAGGAGGTTACAGAAGTACGTATTTTGCCTCTGTATTTAGCTCAATTGGAATTCCAATTCATCAAATTGAGGGTGGTTATAAAGAATATAGAAAAGAAGTAATTGAATCATTGCCCTTATTAAATGATAAAGTTACGTATATAGTTTTAAGTGGAAATACAGGTGTTGGAAAAACAGAGATACTTCACAGTTTAAAAAAATTAGGCTGTTCAGTATTAGATTTAGAAGGTGCAGCTAATCACCGTGGCTCAATACTTGGAAGTATTGGAATTGGAAGCTGTAATTCTCAAAAGAAATTTGAAACAAATATATATAATCAATTAATTAATGCAAATAACGAAAGTAATTCAAATAATAATTATGTTTTTGTTGAAGCTGAAAGTCAAAAAATAGGAAAAGTTCTTGTTCCGAAATTTATTAGTGAAAAAATGAAACAGGGAATTCATATATTTATAGATGCCGATGTTGATTATAGAACAGAAATATTAAAAAAAGATTATACTTTAAATGAGAATTGGAAAATGGAATCATTGCATTACATGGATTATTTAAATAAACATATTTCTAAAGATAAAATTGAAATATTAAAACAGGAAATACTAAATGATAATTTTGATTATGTGGCAAAAGAACTCATGATAAATTATTATGATCCTATGTATAATTTTAAATCAGATCAATTAAATTATGAGAGAAAATTTAAAGCAAATACAACTGTAGAAGATATTTCAGGTGAAATATTAGCATGGTATAATAATTATATAAATAACTAATTCAGTAGAGATTATTCTTTGCTGAATTTTCTTTTATGTAAGTAACAAAAACATAAATAAAAAATAATTATTAAAACCTAATAAGTTAAAATTCTGACGCTTGTTATAATGAATAATTGAGAATGATTTTATAATTTAACATTTTAAGGTTTTTCTCTGCTGATTAAATAAGTAGGAAGCAAAAATCATGTATTTTGTGTTTATGTTTAGTATGTTATCAAAATAGCATATTTATAATTTTAGTGGGATAATCATTCTAAAAATTAAATAAAATTAACATAATTGTAGAATAAAATTAATATGTTATACTAATTCATAAAAATGCTATTCTGTTTTTTAAAAAGTTTACAAAATAATAAAAGGTTGAAAACGATAACAGCATATTGCTTTGAAAGGCCAAATATTAAAATTAGGTTATTAAGTATTAAATTTTATTTAATTAATTTTTTTGGTTGTAAAATTAATTAAATAATGTTAAACTTAATTCATAAGTATATCTATTGAATACAGTGTATTCAATACGTGGAATGGAGGAAAGAATGAAAAATTTTAAAAGAATTTTAGTTGCAAACCGTGGTGAAATTGCCATTAGGGTTTTTAGAGCATGTAAGGAATTAGGAATAAGAAGTGTTGCTATTTATTCTGAAGAAGATAAAAATTCACTATTTAGAACAAAAGCAGATGAATCTTATCAAATAGGTAAAGGAAAAAAACCTGTTGATGCTTATTTAGGAATAGATGAAATAATAAGTCTTGCAAAATCAAAAGGTGTTGACGCAATACATCCAGGTTATGGATTTTTATCTGAAAATGTTGATTTTTCTCGCAAATGTGAAGAAGCAGGCATTGTATTTATAGGTCCTGATCATATAATGATGGATAAGCTTGGTGACAAAATTAAATCAAAAATAGTTGCTCATTCAGTAGAAGTTCCTACAATTCCTGGAGTTGATGAAGCAGTAAAAAATGAAGATGAAGCTAAGAAATTTGCTGATTTTTGTGGATACCCTGTAATACTTAAAGCTTCTGCCGGCGGCGGTGGAAGAGGTATGCGTATTGTTGAACGTGAAGAAGATTTAATTAGAGAGTTTAACTCAGCACAATCAGAAGCTAAAAAGGCATTCGGAATAGATGACATATTTATAGAAAAATATTTAGAAAGACCAAAACATATTGAAGTTCAGGTTCTTGGAGATAACTATGGAAATATAGTGCATTTATTTGAAAGAGATTGTTCTATTCAAAGAAGGCACCAAAAAGTAGTTGAGTTTACACCTGCATTAAGTATATCAAGAGAGTTAAGAGACAGAATTTGTGAAGATGCATTAAAAATTGCAAGAGCAGTTAATTATAGATGCGCTGGAACTCTTGAGTTCTTAGTAGATAAAAAAGGTAACCACTATTTCATTGAAATGAATCCAAGAATTCAAGTTGAACATACAGTAACAGAAATGGTAACAGGAGTTGACTTAGTTCAAAGTCAAATACTTGTTGCACAAGGTTACAGACTTGATTCAGAAGAAATAAACATAAAATCACAGGATGACATAAAAGTAAACGGCTATGCGATTCAATGTAGAGTAACTACAGAAGATCCTGCTAACAATTTTGCTCCTGATACAGGAAAAATTGATATTTATAGAAGTGGTTCAGGTTTTGGTATAAGACTTGACGGCGGTAATGGATTTGCAGGAGCTGTAATAAGCCCTTATTATGACAGCTTGTTAGTAAAAGTTACATCATGGGCAAGAAGCTTTAATGATTGTGCTAACAAAAATGCAAGAGCTCTAAGAGAACTTGAAATTCATGGTGTTAAAACTAATATAGGTTTTTTATTAAATGTTTTAAACAATGATATATTCAGAGCAGGAAACTGTGATACTGGTTTTATAGCTGACAATCCATCTTTATTAAACGTAAGAGGCGGAGAAGACAAAGAATTAAAAGTACTTAATTATATAGGAAATATAGTAGTAAATGAAACAAAAGGAATTAAACCACAATTTGATGTTCCTCATGCTCCTATTATATATAAAAATCAAGTGCTTAACAAAGGTTTAAAACAACTTCTTGATGAAAAAGGACCAAAAGCTGTTTCAGAATTTGTTTTAAAAGAAAAAAGGTTACTATTAACAGATACTACAATGCGTGATGCTCATCAGTCTCTAATGGCAACTCGTGTTAGAACTGTTGACATGGAAAAAATAGCTCCAGCTATGTCAGCTTATGGCAATGATTTATTCTCTTTAGAAATGTGGGGCGGTGCAACATATGACGTTGCTTACAGATTTTTAAAAGAAGATCCGTGGGAAAGATTAAAAACACTTAGAAAAGAAATTCCAAACGTACTTTTCCAAATGCTGTTCAGAGGAGCAAATGCTGTTGGATATAAAAACTATCCTGACAATGTAATAAGACAATTCATTAAAACTGCATCTAAAAATGGCATAGACGTATTCCGTATATTTGACTCGTTAAACTGGGTTGAAGGAATGGAAATTGCTTTAGAAGAAGTTCTAAATCAAAATAAAATTGCAGAAGCAAGTATTTGTTACACAGGCGATATATTGGACGAAAAAAGAGATAAATACACACTTAAATATTATGTAGATTTAGCTAAGAAACTTGAAAAAAGAGGAGCACATATACTTGCAATAAAAGATATGTCAGCACTTCTTAAACCAATGGCAGCTGATAAATTAATAAGAGCATTAAAAAATGAAATTGCAATACCTGTTCATTTACACACACATGATACAAGCGGAAATGGTGTTGTAACGGTTTTTGCAGCAGCTAATGCAGGCGTTGATATAGCTGATACAGCATTTAACTCAATGGCAGGATTAACTTCTCAACCACCTTTAAACTCTGTAGTAGCAGCATTAAGAAATTCAGAAAGAGATACTCAGCTTAATGATGATAATATGCAAAAAATATCTGATTACTGGGAAGCAGTAAGACCTGTTTATGCTAAATTTGAATCAGGTTTAAAAACTGGAACTGCTGAAATTTATAAATATGAAATTCCAGGAGGCCAATATTCTAACCTTAAACCACAGGTTGAAAGTTTCGGTCTTGGTGATAAATTTGAAGATGTAAAAGATATGTTTAAGACAGTTAATGACATGCTTGGTGATATAGTAAAAGTTACTCCTTCATCTAAAGCTGTTGGTGACATGGCAATATTCATGGTTCAAAACGGTTTGGATTCTGAAAATATTTATGATAAAGCAAAAGACATGGACTTCCCAGATTCAATCGTATCTTACTTTGAAGGTATGATGGGTCAGCCAGAAGGTGGATTCCCTGAAGAATTAAGTAAGCTAATATTAAAAGGTAAAGAACCTATCACTTGTAGACCTGGTGAACTTCTACCTCCTGAAGATTTCGATGCAATTAAGAAAATGCTAAAAGAAAAATATGAAATAGAAGGAACTGATGAAGAAGCATTAAGCTACGCATTATATCCAAAAGTATTTGAAGATTATTTAAAAGCTTCTAAAGAAGATGTGAGTTTAAGATTAATGGGTAGTGATGTATTTTTCCATGGATTAGAAGAAGGCGAAACTTGCGAAGTTAAAATAGCTGAAGGTAAAAAATTAATCATTAAATTAATTGAAATAAGAAAATTAAACTCAGATGGTACAAGAGATTTAGCTTATGAAGTTAATGGAAATATAAGAATTATTACTATTAAAGATAAAAATGCTTTAAATCAAATAAATGTAACTGCTGAAAAAAGACTAGCAGACTCAGGAAACCAATATGAAATTGGAGCTAACATCCCTGGCAATGTATATAAAATCCTTGTTAAGCAAGGAGATAAAGTTGTTGCTGGTCAGCCGATTGCAATACTTGAAGCAATGAAAATGGAAACAAATGTTATTGCACCAATTGCAGGTACAGTAAATAAAATTCACGCTAAGGAAGGCACAAGGGTAGTAGCTGGAGAATTGATAGCTGAATTAGAGTAATTATAAAAATTTAAAACATATGGCTACTGCTTATAATAATTGCATTATTTAAGCAGTAGCTTTTTAATTTGAAGTTTTTAAAAGCAATTATTAATTTTTTGAATATATTAATATATACAAGAAATAAGTTAATAAGGAAGTGTAATAATTGCATTATTATGATTACAATTACTCAAATAATAATATTTTCATTTTAAGTTTTGATATTTTGGAGAATAATAATATTCAAAAAAGTTTTTTAGATATAAAAATATTTTCACAAGACGGAAAACCAATTGATAAAGCAATTATAAGAATAATTGAAAGCGATATTTTAAAAAATTATATATTAAAAATAAATGCAGATGGATATCATCCATATGAAACAAATATACAACTTAAGGCAGGCAGTATAAACAAAATAAATATAAAATTAACACCGGATAAATTTCAAAGTAAAAAACATTTCAATAATCAATTAAATAAAATGCAATTTAATAATTCACAGGAAATTAATGATCAGGAAAGAGAAATGACATTGTCTTTAGGAATGGAAGCTCCAAAAGGCTCATTGCTTTATATTTATGCGGAAAAATTTGCTCAAGAGGTATGTAAATTAAGTGATGGTAAAAGAATAATAAATATTTACACTGATAAAAAATTAGGCGCGGATAGGCAAATGCTTAAATACTTATTAGATGATGATCAGTTTCAATTTATGATTTCAAATACATCTTCACAAGTTGATTTTATACCTAAAATTTCGGTATTTGATTTACCACTAGTTTATATGGATATAAATGATTTAAGAAATACTCTTGACAATAAAGCTTTTTTTGAAAAAATAAGCGATTTTCACAAAGATGCAGGATATAAGCTTTTAGGAATTGCTGATTTATCATTTAGGCAAGTTACTTCAAATAAAGAAATAAGGAATTCGGATGATTTTAAGGGTATTAAAATTAGAGTATATCAGACCAAAAACTTCGAAGAATTTTGGAAATCTCTTGGTACAATAGCCGTACCGCTTCCTATAAGTGAAATTTATGATTCATTGAGGCATGGATTAATAGATTCACAAACTAATCCTTATGAAAATATAGTTGCATTAAAATTATATGAAATTCAAAAATATCTTATTAATACAAACCATATGCCATATTTAATATCTTTGATAACAAGCGATAAATTTTATAACAGTTTAAGTTTAAAAGAAAAATCAATAATTGATGAAGCTTCTTTAATTGCAACAAAATATGCCCGCGAAAAAGCTGATGAACGAATTGAAGAAAGCAAAGAAATTTTAATGCAAAACGGAATGCCAATAATAGATTTATCAGAAGAAACAATAAATGAAATGAGACAAATGTCTATACCTGCATATGAAAGAATTATTAATATTGTTAATGATAATGATTTGATAAATGCATACTTAAAGGGTAATAAAGACAATGGCTAAATAAATACTGTATGTTTTTATTGCTTACAATTAAATTAAATATGGTCTGCTTATGTGCTTTGGCGGTATAACATAGAAGAACTAAATTCTTAATAGGAATTAGTTCTTATTATTTTACCAGTTAATTGGAACTTTTTAAATGTTAATAACGTCTAATAAAATATTACTCGAAAATCTTTAATATTTATCATTTAGATTAAGATATAGAATATTGAATAATAAAACATATAAATAGGAGGGAATAAATATGTACGAATATAAATATGTGGAAGCAACTTTAGGAGGGTATTTTACTGATGCCAATCATCATGACATAATAGACAAATATGCAAAAGAAGGTTGGAGATTAGTTCAAGTAGTACCAATGTATTATAATTCTCATGGAAAGCCAACCGATTATGAAATAATATTTGAACGTAAAATAGGGTAAAATTTTATTATAATACAATTATTTAATTAAATATGTGTAAAATTTATTATAGGGAGATATTTGTTTGTTTTAGAATAGTTTCATTGATTTTTATAAAAAGAATTTATAAAAAAGTGACTTTAATGAGCTTAGATGATTATTTCATGAATTTTTTTGTTTTTCAATATTAATAAATATTCATTTTGAGGTTGCAAAATATTCTATACAATATTCATTTTGAGGTTGCAAAATATTCTATACTACTATATATCATTAATTATTAAATTGTATTGAATTATTTTAAAAATAAATATGATACAATGTAAATGAAAAAATGAAGGAGAGTTTACATTGTGACTATTTACATAGCACTATTACGAGGTATTAACGTAGGTGGAAAAAATGTTATTAAGATGGCAGAGTTAAAACGTGCATTTGAGGAAATTGAACTTTGTGAGGTAAAAACATATATTCAAAGTGGTAATGTATTATTCAAATCAAACCAGGAAGAGGAATTACTGCGCAAAAAAATTGAGATGAAGATTGAGGAGAATTTTGGATTTTCAATAATCGTTGTTTTGAGAACTATTGCAGAGTTAGAACAGATTATCTTAAATTGC
>JARBUP010000107.1 GCA_029239575.1 Bacillota bacterium | reverse complement strand
AAAAAAGTCCTGTTTATAACTTTATATTTCTTAAAAAACAAATCTCTTATAATTTTATATTTATAAAAAAGCAAACCTCCAATTTGATTAAAACAATTTGGAGGTTTTTAATATAATTTATTTATTTAATTTTACAGATTTCCTTGTTCTTGCATATTTCCTAACTTTTTTTCGCGCTTGTGTTTTTTATTAGATTTTTGATGATTTTTTTCTATATCTTTTACTGTAATTGGCGTAGATGAATTACCACCATCCATATTCATGTTTCTAAAAGCATTTGTAAGCATTAATTTAATTCGATTAATTTGATTTACTTCACTTGCTCCAGCATCAAAATCTATTGGAACAATATTTGATAAAGGATATGAATCCTTTATTTTTTTAATCATTCCTTTTCCTGTTATATGATTCGGTAAACATGCAAATGGCTGTAAACATAATATGTTGCTTACACCAGTGTCTATTAACTCAATCATTTCTCCTGTTAAGAACCAACCTTCACCTGATTGATTGCATAGTGATAGGAAACTTTGAGCTTTATGAGCAAGTTCTTCAATTCTTGATGGAGTTGTGAACCTTTTTGATTTCTTAAATGCATCAATGCTTGGCTTTTTAAACCAATAAATAATGTCAGTTGCTAATTTATATTGTCGAGATGTTTTTTTGCTGCCCACAAGCATTTCTTCAAATTTAATTTGTCCGTTTATTGCACTGTATGAAAAGAAATCTAATAAATCTGGAACAACTACTTCAGCTCCTTCTTCTTCTAATAATGAAAATACATCATTGTTAGCATTTGGATGGAATTTAACAAGTATTTCTCCAACAATACCTACTTTAGGTTTTCTTACATTTTCGTAAAGTTCTATTTTATCAAAATCTTCTACTATATTATTAATTACTTCTTTATATTTTATAAAATTACCAGAATAAATAACTTCATGGCATTTTGTAACCCATTTTTCATAAAGTGCATTTACAGAACCTTTTACTTTTTCATAAGGTCTTGTTCTATATGTTGCACGCATTAATGTATCGCCTATGACAACTGACATTAAAAGTCTTGTTGCAAGTGGAACTGAGATTTTAAATCCTGGCTGTTTTTCTAATCCAACAGTATTAAATGATATGACAGGTATATTTTCATAACCTGAATCTTTTAATGCTTTTCTTATAAAACCAATATAATTTGTAGCTCTACATCCTCCTCCAGTTTGAGATATTAAGAGGGAAGTGTTATTTAAATCATATTTGCCTGAATCCAAAGCATTTATGAGCTGTCCTACAACTATAATGGATGGATAGCATGCATCATTGTTAACAACTCTAAGTCCAACATCCACAGCTTTTTTATCAACAGCAGGTAAAACTACAAGATTATAACCTGCTTTTTTTCCTGCTGTTTGGAAAAATTGAAAATGAATTGGAGACATTTGAGGTACAAGTATTGTGTGCTTTTTTTTCATTTCCTTTGTAAATACAACTCTTTTTACAGTGTTATCTATTCTTTTATGATGGATATTATGTTTATCTCTTTCTTTTATGGAAGCGATCAAAGAACGTATTCTGATTCTTATAGCCCCAAGGTTAGTAATTTCATCAATTTTAATAACTGTATATATTTTATTATTTCTTTCAAGTATTTCATTAACTTGGTCAGTTGTAACAGCATCAAGACCGCAACCAAATGAGTTAAGCTGAATTAATTCTAAATTATCAACATTTGACACATATGTTGCTGCTGCATAAAGTCTTGTGTGGTATGACCATTGATCAATTATACGTAAAGGTCTTTCAATAGGGTATGCATTTTTAAGTGCATCTTCTGAAAGAACTACTAAGCCGTAACCTTCAATCATTTCTGGTATACCATGGTTTATTTCTGGATCTACATGGTATGGTCTTCCAGCAAGTACAATACCTTTTAAATTGTTTTTATTTATGAACTCAAGAGCTTTTGATCCTTCATTTAAAACATCTTCTTTGTAAACATAAAGTTCATCATAAGCTTTATCAACGGCTGCTTTAATTTCATCGTAAGTTAAAAATTCATCCCTAAGCTCTTTATAAAGTTTATTTGTAACTCTTTCTTTATCATTTAAGTTTAAGAAAGGTTTATAAAATTTAACTCCTTGAAGATTTATATTAGCTTCAATAGATTCAGGATAAGAAACAACAACAGGACAATTAAAATGGTTACCTGCATTTTCATCTTCCATTATATTATAAGCTATGCAAGGATAAAATATTTTTGAAACTTTTTTATTTTGTACAAGGTCCAATATGTGACCGTGTGTTATTTTACCTGGATAACATACTGATTCAGATGGAATAGTACCCATTCCAAGTTCATATATATTTTTGTTAGAAACACCTGAAATAACTACCTTATATTTTAGTTCAGTAAAGAATGTAAACCAAAAAGGGTAGTCTTCATACATGTTTAAAACTCTTGGTATACCTATTTCACCACGAATAGCATCTGCTTTATTTAATGGTTTATAGTTAAATACGCGTTTATATTTATATTTATATAAGTTTGGCAAACTTTCTTTTTTTTCTGTATGCATTAATTTTTCAGCTCCGCGTTCACAGCGGTTACCTGATACAAAATATCTTCCATCAGTAAATTTATTAATAGTAAGTAAACAGTTGTTTGAGCACAAACCACAACGTTCCATGGTTGTATCAAATGCAAAACTATCAAGATCCTTTAAACTTACAAAAGAAGTTTGCACTTTATTTTCATCATAATGCTCTTTAGCAATAATAGCTGCTCCAAAAGCACCCATAATACCTGCAATATCAGGTCTTATAACTTCTCTACCTGTAATAAGTTCAAAAGCTCGAAGTACTGAATTGTTATAAAAAGTACCTCCTTGAACAACTATTTTATCTCCAATTGAATCAAGAGATTTAAGCCTAATAACTTTAAATAAGGCATTTTTAATTACAGAATAAGAAATACCAGCGGATATATCGCTTAGGGTAGCTCCTTCTCTTTGTGCTTGCTTTACTTTTGAATTCATGAAAACAGTGCATCTTGTTCCTAAATCAACAGGGTTTTTTGAAAATTTAGCTGCTTCTGCAAAATCTTGTATGTTCATATCTAAAGATTTAGCAAAAGTTTCAATAAATGAACCACAACCTGATGAACATGCTTCATTTAGCGCAATAGAATCTATTACTCCATTTTTGATAAGCATGCTTTTCATGTCTTGTCCACCGATATCGATTATGAAATCAACACCATTTAAGAAAAAGTCTGCAGCTTTGTAATGGGCAATTGTTTCAATTTCTCCTATATCAACATTTAATGCAGCTTTAATTAAAAATTCACCATACCCTGTTACAGCTGTGTGTTTTATTTTAATTCCATCATGCATTTTAGAGTACATTTCTTTTATAGCAGCTACAGCAGAATTTAATGGATTCCCTTTATTGCTTGAATAGTAAGAAAATAAAATTTCACCATTTTCTGTTATTAAAACAAGTTTTGTTGTAGTACTGCCTGCATCAATACCAAGAAATGCGTTGCCAGTGTATTCATTTATATTAACTCGCTTTGCTTTATGTTCATTGTGACGATTTAAAAAACGATTAAAATCTTCTTCATCTTTAAATAATGGCTCTAAATCTTTTTTACGATATTCAATATTTGAATTTGTTATGGTATCAGTTAATTTTGAATAAAATTCATTAAAGTTTATTTCTTCATTGTTTTGAGATAATAACGCTGCTCCCATGGCAACATAATAATTGGCATCTTGAGGACATACTGCGTTTTCATCTGTTAAATTTAAAGTTTGTTTAAATCTTTCCCTTAATTCAGAAAGGAAAAATAATGGTCCACCTAAGAATGCTACCTTTCCTTTAATAGGTCTTCCTTGGGCAAGTCCGCTAATAGTTTGATTTACAACAGCTTGAAAAATAGATGCTGCAATATCTTCTTGTCTTGCACCTTCATTTAATAAAGGTTGCACGTCAGATTTAGCAAAAACCCCACAGCGGGAAGCTATTGGATATAATGTTTTATGTTCTTTAGACAATTTATTTAACCCGGATGCATCAGTTCTCATTAAAACAGCCATTTGGTCTATAAAAGCTCCAGTACCGCCTGCACATGTACCGTTCATACGCTGTTCTAAGTTTCCAGAAAGGTAAGTTATTTTTGCATCTTCACCACCAAGTTCTATTGCAACATTTGTATCGGGTATATATTTTTCAATAGCTTTTGTACATGCAGCAACTTCTTGAACAAAAGGAATATTTAAATATTTTGATACATCAATTGCTCCAGAACCAGTAACACTTATTTTAATTAAGCTGTCTTTAAGGTGTTCAGAGGCATTTCTAATTATTTCTGAAACTGTATTTTTTATGTCGGAATAATGTCTTTCATACTGTTTGTGTACTATATTGCCCACTTTGTCTATAACAGCAATTTTAACAGTAGTAGATCCTATATCCAGCCCTACTAAGAAATTTTTCATTTTATAATTCCTCCTAAAACTAATTAAATTAGTTTTAAATATACATAAATATATTATGGGTTATTGATTCTTATGATATATATGCGCCATAGAATATTTATAACATCCTTATATTATATCAAATCCATGGATAAAATCAACTTAAATAAATTTAAATGGCACCTGTTTTGCAAGTATTTAAAAAACTCCTAAAAATAAGTGATTTTTGTAAATAAAATATGTGAAATATGGAGAAAATTTGAACATAAAATATTTAATTATGGTAAAATTTACAATATTAATTTTATAATTTAATGGATAAATAATAAATGCATTGATTTAATATTTATATGAATGTAAAATATAATAAAACAATCGGGAGGAGTATTTATGAAACTTACATATTTAGGACATTCAGTTGTAATGATTGAAGAAGGTAAATTTAAAGGAATAATCGACCCTTTTATAAAGGGAAATAATAATGAAGTAAAACTTGATGATTTAGTTAATATAACACATATTTTTGTAACTCATGGACATGGGGATCATTTAGGAGATACTGTTGAAATAGCAAAGAAAAACAATTCATTAATAATTGCAAATCATGAAATAGTTTCTTATTTAAATAAATTTAATGTAAATACACATGCTATGCATATAGGCGGAAAAACTAAGTTTGATTTTGGAACAGTAAAGATGACAAATGCACTTCATGGATCGGGCATATCAGTAGGTAATGACATGATATACGGCGGAAATCCATGTGGTTTTGTAATAGAAGTAAATGGCAAAAAAATATATCATGCTGGAGATACGGGATTAACATATGATATGAAGCTTTTACAAAGTGAAAATGTAGATGTTGCTTTTATTCCAATTGGAGGTAACTTTACAATGGATATAAATGATGCAGTATTAGCAGTTGACTTTATAAAACCTAAAAAAGTTGTGCCTATACATTATAATACTTTTGATTTAATTAAAGCTGATCCCATTGAGTTTAAGAAAAAAGTCGGCCAAACAGAAACAATAATTTTAAACATAAACCAATCTATGGGCATATAGATGTTTTAATTAATTTGTGAATGTAAATATATTGAAATAATAAAAGTATGTGATATAATAATATTATTAACAGCAAAAGATTACGGAGTGACTTTTGGTGCATGTTATAAATTATAACTTGCTCCAACTTTCTAAATGCTTGCTGGGTAACCATAATGTAAAATATCTGTAAATAAAAAGCAGGAGGGATAGATGTACTCATTAATATTAATATTGAATGATATTTACAAGTTAGATGCAATACATGAATTGTTTTATGAAGAAGAATTAGGTGCAACAACAATAGATAGCCAAGGAATGGGAAAAGTTTTGTTGGATCACAATATCAATGTGCCTATGCTTGCAAGTGTAAGAAAACTAATTGATGGCAGAAAGCCTTATAATAAAACAGTGTTTAGCGTAATAAGAGATAAGGAAAAACTTGATTCCATAGTAGAAAAAATAAAAAAAGAATTGGATTATTTTAAAGAACCTGGTGTAGGATTTATGTTTGTATTGCCTGTTGTAGAAGTATATGGCGCTAAATCAGAAGATGTAAAATAATTTACATAATATTGCTTAGTTTCAATGAAAATTTGAAACTAAGCTTTTTTTATTTTTGCAAAAAAAGTTTTTAAAAATATAGAAAAAATTGTATAAGTTTATTGACAATCATTCTCATATAGTTTATAATAAAAATATAGTAAATGAGAATGGTTATCAAAATCAACTGTTAAATAAATCTGTTTTGGAGGAAATCATATGACATTGGATAATATAAAAGTAGGAAATGGCGGAATAATTGAATCAATAGGTGGAGAAGGACTTTTAAGAAGAAGGCTTCTTGACATGGGATTGACCCCAAATACACGTGTAGAAGTTAGAAAAGTAGCTCCAATGGGTGATCCAATAGAACTTCTTATAAGAAGCTATGTTTTAACTATTAGAAAAGAAGAGGCTTCAAAAATTAAATTAAAAGAGGAAATATAATAATGAAATTTACATTTGCTTTAGTAGGCAATCAAAATAGTGGAAAAACAACTTTATTTAACAAATTAACAGGAAGTAATCAGCATGTAGGTAATTTTCCAGGAGTAACAATTGAAAAAAAAGAAGGGCAAATTAAAAAACATAAGGATGCATGGATTGTTGATTTACCCGGTATATATTCATTATCTCCATATTCATTGGAAGAAGTTGTTACTAGGGATTTTATTTTGAAAGAAAATCCAGATTTGATTATCAATATTGTAGATGCAACAAATATAGAAAGAAATTTATATTTAACATTGCAATTAATGGAAATTGCTACACCCATGGTCATAGCTTTAAATATGATGGATGAAGTTACAAACAGTGGAAATTCTATTGATGTAGTAAAACTTTCAGAAGATTTAGGAATACCTGTTGTACCTATTTCAGCAGCCAAAAATGAAGGTATATCTGAACTTATAGATGTTTTTATGAAAACAGCAAAAGAAAAGAAAAAGCCTGAAAAACTTGATTTTTGCGTAGGTGAAGTACATAAAGCTATACACTCCATTTCGCATTTAATCGAAGATCAAGCTAAAGATAATGGTTATCCAATTCGTTTTGCTGCTACTAAATTAGTGGAAGGTGATGAGCCAACCATGAAAGATTTAAAAGTTACTGAAAATCAAATGCATATTATTGAACATGTTGTAGAAGACATGGAAAATGCACTTAAAACAGACAAAGAAGCAGCTTTAGCAGACATGCGTTATAATTATATAGAAAAAATATGTAAATCATCCGTAGTAAGACATCAAGAAACTATTGAACAGATTCGTTCGGAAAAAATAGACAAGCTTCTTACTCATAAATATTTGGGAATACCAATATTCCTTGGAATAATGTTTTTAATATTTTATTTAACATTTGGACTAATAGGTGCTCCATTGCAGGGCATATTGGAAGAAGGAATTACTTTATTTACAGAATTTATATCTAATATATTGATTAATGCAGGGGTTAGTGATTGGCTTCATGCTTTAGTAATAGATGGAGTATTTGCAGGTGTTGGAAGCGTACTTTCTTTTGTACCTATTATAGTTATTTTGTTTTTCTTCTTATCACTTCTTGAAGACAGTGGATATATGACAAGAATAGCTTTTGTAATGGATAAATTATTACGTAAAATTGGTTTATCAGGAAAATCTTTTGTTCCTATGTTAATAGGATTTGGTTGCAGCGTACCAGCAATAATGTCAGCACGAACACTATCAAGCGAACGTGATAGAAAGTTGACTATTGTACTTACACCGTTTATGTCATGTACGGCAAGATTGCCTATTTATGGTATGATAACAATGGCGTTTTTTCCTGAAAATGCTGCAGTGGTTATGATTACCTTATATGTTTTAGGAATATTAGTTGCAATATTATCTGGTTTATTGCTTAAAAGTACAGTATTTAAAGGTGATTCAGTACCATTTATAATGGAACTCCCAGCATACCGCATTCCATCGAGAAGAAGTATTGCATTACACATGTGGGAAAAAGCTAAAGATTTTACTCAAAGAGCATTTACTGTAATTTTTATGGCTTCATTGGTAATATGGTTCTTACAAAGTTTTGATTGGTCATTTAATATGATTGATGACAGTTCAAAAAGTATTCTTGCTTCACTCGGTTCCTTGATTGCACCTATATTTGAACCATTAGGTTTCAATGACTGGAGGGCATCAACAGCACTTATTACTGGTATTACAGCAAAAGAAGCAGTTGTAAGTACTATGTCAGTATTAACCGGTGCTATATCGGATGTAGAATTATCTGCAGCTTTAAACACAATGTTTACACCATTAAGCGCATTTGCATTTTTAGTATTTACACTTTTATATATGCCTTGTGCAGCTGCTTTTGCAGCAACAAAAAGAGAAATGGGTTCTTTAAAAAATGCATTATTAGCTGTAACATATCAAACAGTTACTGCTTATATCGTTGGAATGTTAGTATACCAAATAGGAAGCATTTTCATCTAATTAGGAGGAATTGAAAATGGCAGATTTAATTGTAGGATTAATAGTTTTAGTAGCAGTAGCTTTAGTTGTTAAAAAAATTAGAAAAAATAAAAAAAATGGTTCAAGTTGTTCTGGTTGTTCAGGTTGTTCAAAGAGTTGTTCAAGCAGAGTTTAATAAATACAATAAAAAAAGGCTATCTCGTTTTTATATGAGATAGCCTTTTTAATATTTACTTATTAATGTTATAAATTATAAATAATTACCATCATAT
>JARBUP010000106.1 GCA_029239575.1 Bacillota bacterium | reverse complement strand
GAAAGAATTATTAGAGCAGTAGCAAGTCATGGATATGGCCTTACATCTGTAGATATAAAACCAGAGCATATAATGGAAAAAGTTTTGTTTGCAACTGACGAGCTAACAGGTTTAATAGGAGCTGTCGCTTTAATGAGACCTTCTAAATCAGTTCAAGATTTAGAACTTAAGTCTTTAAAAAAGAAATTTAAAACTCCTGCTTTTGCTTCAGGATGTTCAAGGGAAACTATTCAACAAGGTGCAGAAATGTTAGGTTGGGAATTAGATTATTTATTCGAACAAACTATTTTAGCTATGCGAGAAATTGAAAATACTGAAAATACTATATAAAATAATGGGATGCAATTAAGATGCGTCCCATTATTTTTTATTATTAATTATTTATTTGATAGCAATAAAGCTTTCTTGCTTTTTTTTGCTTTTTTTATTTTATTTTTAATTACTGTATATATAATACAAGATCCAATTGTTGCAGGTATTACTACTAAGAAGTATAATACTAAACGTGCTGTAACAGAAATTATTCCATATTTAGCAGCTAACATTATCATAACCGTTAACACTAATGGGTGCATTAAATATATATAATATGAACTTTGACCAAAAAGTTTTACATAACTAAATTTATTTTTAAATATTTCCACAAGATATGTACTCAATAAAAATACGAGAAATACTGACACTGCAGAAAATACAAACCATATATATGTGACTTCTGGCCAGTTATAATATGTTGCTAATGTATATAATATACCTATTGCTATATAACCTGAAGCTATTAAAATTTTATTTCTACTTACAAATGTTTTGAACTTTTCTGTTTCAAGAGTAACATAAATTCCAAGCATATAAAAGAATATATATTTCAAAAATATTCTATCAGAAAGCTTGAAATTAAGCGTTCCTGCACATATAGCAGTAAATACAGCTCCTATAATTAATATAAAAATTTTATTTTTTGAATTTTTAATTAATTTATAAAACAAAGGTCCCAAAAGATAAATTTGTGTAATAATTATTACAAAATATAAATGATAGGACATTGTACCTAATATAACATTTTTCATAAAAAATATTATATCAAATTTATATATACCAGCATAAATATATGCAAGATAATAAATACAACACCACACAAAATATGGGATTAATGTACTTTTTAATCTCTTTTTAACAAAATCAATATATTTTAATTCCTTTTTATCATAAGAATAAAAGTTTGTTACACCACTTAGAAATATAAAAACCGGTGTAGTAAATTTTAAACTTCTGTTTAATATTAATGTTACTATATGCGGAAAGGATCCCTGAATATAATCAGTAACTCCTGTAGCAGTAATATGAACTATTATAACTGCAAGACATGCAATAAATCTTATATAATCTAACTCGTACAATCTATTATTTTGGGCTGTGTTTTTTTCTTTTATTTCTTTAACTTCTTTAACAGCTGTATTTAAAATCATTAAATCACTCTTTCTATTTTAATTTTCACTTTGAATAGTTTATCATTTATAAAATATTTTTGCAATGATAAAAATAGTGAACGCTATGAGCTTAATCTGTATGCGCAGTCTCATTCACCAATATATTTGCTCCCCTTCAGTTACATATATTGGGAATTCGTTGCGTTTGACCTACCAACCATTTCTCAGGAAAAACATCTGAAAAATGGGGTTAGGTCATAAAAAAAATAGGATGAATAATTTAGAAATTCAATCCTCAGACTATTGACAAATCCTTGATTGTCATTCTGAACGCAGTGAAGAATCTTTTTAATGTTGAAATAATAAGATCCTTAGCTTTCACTCAGGATGACAAAAACAATTTGCCATCAAGCTGAGGGATGAATTTAGAAATTCCATCCCATTTATATAATAATTACTAATTTGTATTTCCGCTTTTAATTTGTTTTATTAAATATGAATATTTCTTTTGTGCTGCATCAACGTTATAAATCGCATAATCTATTAAGTCTGGATCAGATACATTCTCAAAAATATTTTTTGCATCTTCCCATTCTTTTCTTGCCGTTTCAAGGTTTATGTATATATTGTTCATAGGTTTTTCAACTTCTTTTGTCTCAATCACTTCAGTTTTAAGCTTGTTTAAAAACTTCTTTATATTTTTTAAATAAATATTATTATTAGATATAGTACTCATTAATAAACCTCCTATACTATATTATAGACAGGAGGTATTTAAATTATACATTAAATTCAGTAATATTTTTTCTATATCTATTAGGTACAAATTGAAACTGAAGATCAATATTAGTTCTTTCTTTAATAGCTAAACCAGTAAAATATTGTTTCCATAAACTTTGAATTAGTTTTTCTTTACTACTATATTCTATATTTTCTATATTAACATTTTCTATTACTTCCCAAAAGTTCTGAGAATAAACAACTGCTTTGTTACGCCTTATGTCATGGATAATAAATTTTTCATATTTATATCTGTCAGCAAAATGGTCCACTATTAAAACGAGTAAATCACTGTCAGGCGAAAATTTAGCATAAAGAACTCCACCTATATCTGAAAAACGAAGTATGCCAAGAAACCTATGCTCTTCCTTAAAAACTTTTAAAGAAGCTTCATTTAAAGGCAGAACTTTTTCATGGGAATAAAAATTCATGGTGTTTCGCCCATATTTAAATGCAAAAACTAAAAATTGAAGTATAATATTTTCTTTATTTTCAACATCTGATAAATAACAATAATAAATATCCACATATGCTTCATTAGATATTTTATTGTTTATAGCGTCTAATACTACTTTAGCTTTATTTGCATCAGTTTCAACTATTTCAAAATCATTTATAATAGACTGCTGATAGCTTGACTTTTCAAAAATATTGCATGCATTTTCTTTTTTATAATGATAATATATACAAGTCAATAAACCTTCAAATGTTCCATCATATAAATAATCCATAAATACCTCATATTACTGCATATAATCAAATATACTCATCTGTTTTTGAATTTCTTTAAACCTAAGTTCATTTTTAATTGCTTCCGGTTCTAATTTTGTATTTCCGTAATATTTGCCTTTTACTGTTATAAAATATTGAGCCCTTTTTAAAACAGTTTTCATTTTTCTTAAAGAATCATAAGAAAGCTCTGCATTTTTTCTTTCTTTAATTATTCTTTTTGCACTTGTTACTCCAAGTCCCGGTACCCTTAAAAGTTCTTCATAGGATGCTTTATTAATTTCTATTGGAAACTTATCTATATTTCTAAAAGCATACATTATTTTAGGATCAAATTCTAAATCGAGATTTCTATCTATTTCTGTAAAAAGTTCTTCTGATTTAAAATAATAAAACCTCATGAGCCAATCTGCTTGATAAAGCCTGTGTTCTCTTTTTAAAGGAGGCACTGTACTTACTGCAGGTAAATTTGGAGATGAAATCACTGGTATATATGCAGAAAAAAACACACGTTTCATATTAAATCTATCATATAAATTTTGAGATACATTAAGTATTGTTTTATCAGAATCAGCAGTTGCCCCTACTATCATTTGCGTTGATTGCCCACCTGGTACAAAACGTGGTGTGCTTTTAAAACTTTTTTTATCCTCTATTGTTCTCGTAATTTCATTGTTTATTTGTGACATGGGTAAAATTATATTTTCAATTTTCTTTTGAGGAGCTAATATTTTAAGACTTTCTTTTGTAGGAAGTTCTATATTGACACTCATCCTATCAGCCAACATTCCTGTCTTTTGAATTAATAATGGATCTGCACCAGGTATTACTTTTACATGTATGTAGCCCCAAAAATTATATTTATTTCTTAAAAGCTCCAATGTTTTATATATATTTTCCATTGTATAGTCAGGATTTTTTACTACAGCAGAACTTAAGAATAAACCTTCTATATAATTTCTTCTATAAAATTGAATTGTGAGCTCAGCTACTTCTTCAGGAGTAAAAGTTGCCCTTTTAACATTATTTGTAACTCTATTTGAACAATAATGACAATCATAAATACAATCATTTGTTAATAAAATTTTTAATAAAGAGATACATCTTCCGTCAGCTGACCATGTATGACATATGCCACTTGCTGCTGCATTTCCTATTCCGCCAACTGTGTTGTTTTTTCTTTCTACTCCGCTTGAAACACAAGAAACATCATATTTAGCAGCATCGGATAAAATTTTAAGTTTTTCTAATAATTCATCATTCATATTTCACCACATAGTTATTTATATTAAATGAATTATATCATAGTAAAATAAATTTGTCAAACATTCGTTCGAGTGTAGTGAAGAATATGGCTTTAAATTAAAAGATATTTTCGTTTATTAACTTTAAAAATTAAATTAAGCAATACATTATAATGATTTGGTGAAACAAGAACAACTGGGCAGTCTTTCGCCCCTACAAATAATTCTCCGCAATAATATTTAATAAATAACCTGTATTCATAGATTATAATATGACTACAGGTTTTTCATTTATATAAAATCTAATATCTAATGAAAATTTATTTTTTCTTCTTTAATTCCGCATATTTAATATTTTCATCTACTCTAAATTTAACTATTTCTGTTATAAGTTCAAATGGTAATTCTTTATCTAAAGGAAATTGAACAGCCCCTTTTGAACTTTTATAGTCAGTCAACTTATGTTTAAAATTTTCTATTCCGCTTGCGCCAGGATAAAATCCAATATGTTTTTTATGTACTGCAAAATGAACAAGATTTCCATGTAAATTGAAAGTTGGCATTTGCCAGCTTATTACTTCTTCTGCATCAGGTGCTGACTCTTTAATAACTTTTCTAAATTTATGGAGTTTTTCCTGTATATCAGACGAAAAAAGCATAATATATTCATCAATAGTTTTAAATGTATTTTTATTTTCTTCCATAGTTAAATCCTTCCTTGATAAATAATTTATTAGTTATTTGCTGTTGAAGCTGCTGCACTTGATGCAATAATAGCTGACATAGCAACTTGCTGTGCTATAATAATGCTAGTTACACTGTTAACTGTAGCTAAATTCATAGCATTCAAAGCATTTTTTTTATATTCTTGTGAAACTAAAATAGCTGCATACATTATTCTCTGTGTTTTTCCTATTCCCATTGCACCAAATCCCTTAAAGCTAAGGAGGTACTCATTAACATCAATTATATCGTTTATTATTTTATCAGTATCATCAGTTATCATAGCTAGCAATCCTAATACAGAGAGCTCTATGCCAGTTCCAAATTTACAATTTCTTTCTTTTAACTCATCAAAAATATATGTAACTTTGTCACATTTTTTCTTAACTTCTTCTTCTCCCATAGCTAATGTGTGACTTAGTGACTGTACTGCATTAGCTGAGAAAAATCTGCTTTTTAACCTTCCGTAACATCTTTCCATTTCTGAAATTGCAGCATCAGGGGACAAATCACTTAAAGCAGTTATTACTGCAAAACCACAATCTTCGCCCGAAGTCAAGAAAGGATGTTCTTTTTTCATTTTTAAAAATATATCCTTTGATTTTTTTACTATTTTTTCATAATCTTGGTTTTCAGCTATATCTGCAATAACAAAAGCAGAAATTGGTAAATAGGTGGATGAATGAAATTCCTGCTTTAATACATCATAAATTTTTAATATTTCTTTAAACTTCATATTAGGATTTTCTTCTAGTGAAAGCATGGTAGTTAATGCTAAATATGGTACACTTCTAAAATTTGAAAAAATTCCTGTATAATCTTTAATAAGTTCTTTACACATCCTAACTTTATTGCTATCTATTTCTAATTCTTTATCTGTATAAATACTGGCACATAAAGGATACATTAAAGAATTGTCCCATTTAAAATTATCTTTCATAATATCTCTGTTTTGAATAAAAAGTTTGCATCTTTGTTTTAAAGAATCCATCATAATAATCCCTCCTATTAAACAATCCAACGTTTACAGCAATATTATATACCTAATAATTATATTAATCCACAAAAAACAATAAAAAACTACGTTAAACAGCGCAGTTTTTTATTAATATTAATTTATTGTTTATTTTTCATCTTCTAATTTTTCATGTGATCCATCACAGTAAGGAGGATTTTTAGTATGTTTGCAAGCACATAAGTGAGACGTTCCATCTATTGTTGCTTCAAATTCCAATGGTTCAAAAGAAGTTTCTGCATGTGATCCATCACAAAATGGCTGAGCTTTAGCTCTTCCACATGTGCAATAATAATATTTTTCACCCTGTTTAAGCTGAACAGCAACAGGGGATGTAAATGCTATCTTAGGTTGATTTGGATTATCCTTGTTATTCATGTACATTTCTCCTTGTTTATTTTTAATTATTATGTACATTTAACATATTTTTATTCGATAGCAGGCTATCGTAAAATTTTTAAAATTTTTTTAATTACCTCCAATAACCTTAACAGCCAATAGTAATAGCACTAACATAATACTTGGTTTAACTATTTTACTTCCATTTTTCATTACTAAACCTGAACCAATATAACTTCCTATCATATTGCAAATTGCTCCTGCAATTCCAAGGACAATTAATACTTTTCCATTTAATAAAAATATAATCAGTGAAGTAATATTTGTTGTTAAATTGATTACTTTGGCTTGTGCATTTGCAGTTTTAATGCTTAATTTTGCACATATTACAAATGCTATTATAAGAAATGTTCCTGTGCCAGGTCCGTATAATCCATCGTAACATCCTATAAAAAATGCTGAAATAGCAGCAGTTAAATATGTTCGCTTGTCCAAAGTAATTTCATCGGTTCCATCATTATTAAATAATTTCTTATTTAAAACAAGAAAAGCTGATATTGGCAAAACTATTACCATTCCATATAGGATTATTTTTTCATCCATTAATAAAGATAAATTTGAACCTATGGCTGAACCTACTATAGCTGCAATAACTGATGGAATAGCTAATTTAAAATTAACTAATTTATTTTTTATAAAACGAAATGTTGCTAATAAAGTACCAAAAGTTGAAGACATTTTATTTGTTGCTATTGCAGTATGTGGAGGTAAACCTGCAATTAAATATGCTGGAAGTGATATAAGACCACCGCCTCCTCCTATAGCGTCTATAAGACCTGCAAAAAATACTAAAGGGCATACAATTAAAAATGTATTTAATGTTAATTCCATTCTAAACTCCTATTTTAATAATAACTAAAATTTTAAATAATTTTTATCACACAAATTACTTTAAGAGTATATATTATTTTAGTAAGATTTTCAATGAATATTGAGTTTAAGAAAAAGAAATATAAAATAAATTGCGATATATTATTAATATGATTATAACTTTCAATTAATAAGAAAGAAGGTAATATCACTTGAGTATTCAAATTCCTGGATTTACATATGTTGAAATGCCAGATATTGTTACGGTTCACTTAGGTCCTCCTAATGTTGAAGCTGAAAATATAAATGTTAATTTTTTAGATTATATTAAAAATGTTGCATCAAGCGAATTATACCCTACTTGGCCAGTAAATGCACTTAGGGCTAATATCCATGCCATTGTATCAGTAGCAATGAATCGTGTTTATACAGAATGGTACAGAACAAAGGGCTACAATTTTGATATAACAAATGCTACTGCTTATGATCAAGCTTTTATACCGGACAAAGGAATTTTTGGCAATATTTCTGAACTTGTTAATGAAATATTTGATGAATATATTACAAGAGAAGGAAGAATCGAACCTTTGTTTGCACAGTTTTGTGATGGCCGTATATCACAGTGTGACGGCATGTATCAATGGGGTTCAGTGGATTTAGCTAATCAAGGATATACTCCAATTGAAATACTAAAATATTATTACGGGGAAGATATAATAATAGCAACAAACGCACCTGTTGGAATTGACGTTGGAACATTCCCCGGAGATTTAAAGTTCGGTGATACAGGTCCATATGTTCAAATAGCTCAAATTATGTTAAATAGAGTAGGTTTAAATTACCCCGCAATACCTAAGATAGCTGCTGATGCATATTTTGGTCCTGTTACAGAATCAGCTGTAATAAAATTTCAAGTAATATTTAATTTGCCTGAAACAGGAGTTATTGACAAAGGTACATGGTATGAAATAAGGAGGATATTTAATGGGGTAAATAAACTTGCAGAGCTGGCATCTACTGGTTTTTATATAGGAAGTATACCTGAAGAAGCTACATTACAACCTAATACTTATATTCAAATTTTACAGTTTTTCTTAAATATTGTTTCAGCTTATTATCCAACTGTTCCTGCTGTCGATATAAATGGAATTTTCAATGACCAAACACGTGCTGCTATAATTGAATTTGAAAAAACAATGAATTTACCCCAAACTGGGCTGATAGATGAAGAAACCTATAATGCTTTAAATTCAACTGTATTAAGCATATTAAATACATCGCCTCCTTCTTCAATATATTTACCAAGAATAATATTTCCTAAGCTTGAATTAGTCAGAGGACAAAATGAGATCTTTATATATATATTAGAGCAATATTTAAATTTTATATCTACTTTAAATCCGTCAATTCCTAGAATAATCCCAAATAATATATTTGACACTCAAACTGAAGCTGCTGTTTTGGAATTTCAAAAATATTACGGACTCACGCCAACAGGAAGAGTTAACGAAGAAACTTGGAATAAAATAGTTGAAATTTACAGAGAATTAAGATTCAGAAATACTGCTCAATAAAAAATCAGGAGACGGGACTTTGAATTTCAAGGGTCCGTCCCTAATTGTATATAATAAACAAAAAAAATATTAATTACATATATTAATAATGATTTAATATATAAACTTAATGAAATTAAGTGCATATATTAAT
>JARBUP010000105.1 GCA_029239575.1 Bacillota bacterium | reverse complement strand
CCATTAGAAGAAATATATACAATAATTAAATAACTAATGTGAACTATAATTTATTGGAGTTTATGTTTTCTATGTAATTATAAAAATTAAAATTAAAAATATCACATCATAAATTGTTTGCAATCAATTTTTGATGTGATATTTTTATTTAGTCTATAACACCTTTTCCTTTTAATGCTTCAATTTCATCTGAGCTGTAATCTAAAAGCTTAGATAAAATCATTTCAGTATCCTGTCCCAAATATGGAGCTCCGCGCCATGCCTGACCTGGTGTTTCTGATAATTTAGGTACAAAACCAAAAGCTTCAACTTCTTTATTAAGCGTTTGATCCGTGTATTTCACCCAATCGCCTCTCATATGCCAATGTGGTACATTATATGTATCTTCAGCACTTCTAACTACTACTGCACCAATATTATTATCAATACAAATATCTACAGCTTCTTGTGCATCATGTTCCATAAAGAATTTTTGGAATGTAGCATCTAATTCTTTTCCAAGCGGACTATTAACTGCTTCAGCGCTTCCTCCAGCTTTTTCATAACTATACTTTTCAGCGTCAATTCCAAATCCCTTAAGAACCTTGTAATATGCATTAGAACCATAAGCTCCTAAGTTAACATATTTTCCGTCCTTTGTAGGGAATATACCACCAGGTTGATAATTAGCTTGTTTTATGCCCTGTCTTTGTTTAAGGAATTTTTTTTCAGTCCAAAGCGTAAAGTTATCATCCATAACTCTCATCCAGCCTTCAACTAAACTAACATCAATAATTTGTCCTTTACCAGTTTTTTGAACATTTAAATAAGACATTAATATACCATTTACTGCAAACAAACCACTTAAATAATCACCCACATATTGCTGTGCATAGTATGGTTCGCGGTCAGGCCAGCCTTGCAATAATCCCCAACCAGATTCAGCCTGTCCTAACGGATCATATCCAGGTCTATTTATTTGTCTTGCTTCACCACCAAAGCCCGGTGTTCCGTAACCGCTGATATGGCATATAATTAATTTAGGATTAACTTCCATTAACATTTCATCAGTAATTCCTAATTTGTCAATCCAAACCATATTTTCAATCCAAACATCTGAATTTTTAATTAAGGATAAAAATATTTCTTTAGATTCAGGAATATTTAAATTAGTTTCTAATGAACAACTAAGCTTATTTCTTGCATTCTGCATCCATGCACCACTGATTGATTTATCTCCTGCAGTTATTTGAGGTTTTTGATGTCTAGCTGGATCTCCTCCAACTTTTGGTCTTTCTAAAGCAATTACTTCAGCCCCAAAATCACTCATCATAGTAGCAGTAAAAGGTGCAGCTACTACTGTTCCATTAAGCAACACTCTAATTCCGGACAAAGGTCCAAAAACAGGAGTAAAAAGCGGTGCAGGTTTGCGTTCAACTTTTTCCCATCTATTCATAATTCAAAATCTCCTTATAAAATATTTAATAAGTCATATATAAATTTTTGTGTTATATTTTTAACATTAGCCTATAAAAAATAATATTGATTTTATGATAAAGTGCTTTCAAGAGGCTTATTTAATAAAACATAAAACAATAACAACTATAACCTCTTGAAATTTTTAATTTATTATATAAGAGTTTTGTATTTTATTTCTCTTTATTTCTCATCATATAAAGATTTTACTGCTTTTAACATTGTTACGATTTTATGTGACCTTTTGTTCATATAATCCTGAATATCAATTCCTGTGTAATCATAAACACCTTTACCAGTCTTAATGCCTAAACGTCCCTGTTCTATCAATTGTCTGCCATGTTTGTCTTCTCCAACATCATTACAAAGAGTTTCGAAAACATCTTTTGAGACTGCAGTAGTTATATCCCAGCCCACTACATCATGCAAAGACAAAGGTCCTTCAAATGAATATCTGATTCCACTTGTATATTTAATAGCCCGTTCTACATCCGCACCTGTTGTCCAACCCTGAGATATCATGTATCCTATTTCTCTTTGTAATACTTGATCAAGACGGTTAACAATGAATCCTGGTACATAATGCCTTAATACAGCTGGATCCTTACCTACTGAAATAAATAAATTTTTGACTTCTTCCACTATTTCATCGGATGTGCTTGGTCCCATGACAAGTTCAACTAAAGGCATAACATATGGTGGATTGAAAAAATGTGCTATCAAAAGACGTTCAGGATTTGAAATTTCTGCAATTTCATAAATATTCGAGCCCGATGTATTGCTACAGAAAATACAATCTGGTGTACATAATTTATTTAATTTTTCATAAATATTGCGTTTTACATCATGATTTTCAAAAACACCTTCAATAACAAGATTTACTTTAGGTGCAATTTTTTCAAGGTCTGCTTCATAGAATATATGTTTATGAACATTCTCAATTTCCTCATCAGTAATCAATTCTTCAGATTTAAAATATTCCATATCACCAATGATAAATTTCTTAGCTTTTTCAAATTGATCAGGAAAAGCATCATAAAGAGTTATATCCAATCCTTTTGCGGCAAAAACTTCTGCTATTCCACGCCCCATAGTTCCTGCGCCAACCATTAAAATGTTCCAACTTTTCTCCATATCTTTTTTCCTTTCAGATATTATTATAATTTATATTATTTTAATATTGTTGATTCATTAATATTCGGCCCACTGTTCCACCAGTAACCTCAAGAACCGTTCCGTTTACATATGATGATAAATCTGTTGTTAAGAATTCTACTGCGTTGGCACAATCTTCAGGAGTACCAAATCTTCCCAGTGCAATGTTTCTTGTAAATTTTTCTTCACCAACAGCTTTAAAATTTGCTGCTAATCTTGCAGTTGAAATAAAACCAGGTGCAACTACGTTACATGTTATGTTAAAAGGCCCTAATTCCTGTGCTAAAAGTTTTGTATAATGAATAATGCCCGCTTTAGATGTTCCATAATGAGCATAACTTCCATCACTGTTTGCACATAATCCACCTACAGAAGCAACGTTAACAATTTTTCCGTATCCAAGTTTTTTCATCATTGGAGCAACTGCATTACATGAATATACTGTACCATGTAAATTTCTTGCTATAACTGCATCATATTGTTCCCAATTAAGCTGTGATGCTTTGTTTCCATCCATTGGACCCATTCCTCCTCCGGCATTGCATACAAGTATTGATATATCTCCAAGTTCTTTAGCAATTTGTTCTACTGCTGCGAAAACCTGTTCCCTATTAGAGATATCTGCAACTGCACCAGCTGATTTTACACCTAAAGCTCTTATTTCATCCATAACAGTATCTGCTGTTAACAATGCTTTTTCACCAGCAAACTCTTCAAACGATTTCAAGTCAATATCAATTACTCCTACGTTTGCGCCTAATGAAGCAAGTCTAAGTGCATATTCCCTTCCCAATCCTCTAGCTGCTCCAGTAACTATTGCATTTTTTCCAGTTAATTTACCCATAAAATTCTCTCCTTTTAAAATTTGTTTTATATTAATACTGATAAAATTCACAAATACAAAATATTTGTGCTATAGATTTTTATACGACTATTAATTAGCAATTAATGTGCCAACAAATTTTAAAACTTAAGTTGTAAACAATATAAATTTTAACATTAAAATAATAACAAAAACAATTATAATTTCATTTTGATATTAATTTACTTTTATAATTAACTATATACAAAATATACATATCCACTTTTAATTCAAAATCATTGTATATTTTATATATAAATGATAATAAAATAAAAAATATTAGTTTAACTATAAAATATTCTTTATTTATTTTTTGATTTATGGCACAATAGAAATCATAACTGTTATTATAATTTGGCATAATTATTGCTTAATTATATTTATATATCATTTACTAATAATTTTAAAATAAGGTAGGTATGTAATAATGATAAATAATATAAACAACAAATCAAATAATATCGCTAAGGATAATAAACTTTTTTGCGAATTATTTAAAAATGCTGTTTCTAATAACGGAGATAAAATAGCAGTTAGGTGGAAAAACACTTTAATTACATATAATGAATTAGATAAAATTACTACACTAATTTCACAATGTATAGCAGGAAAAGGTTTGGGAGCAGAAGAAATAATAGCTATTAAAATGGGGCGTTCAATAAATTCCGTAGCAGCTATGATTGGTATTCTTAAAGCAGGTGCAGCTTTTTTGTTTTTAGACTCAAATTATCCAGAAGAAAGATTAGGTTATATGTTAACTGACAGCAGATGTAAATTGATTATAAATGAAGATTTTATGGATAATTTAAATAATATGGTTCATTGTGAACCTAATGATGTTAAACCTGAAAACTTAGCTGTTGTAATCTATACATCCGGATCAACTGGAATTCCTAAAGGTGTTATGATTGAACAAAGAAATATAGCATGTTTAGTTTGTACATGTAATGAAATTGGTATAACTGAAAATGATATCTTTGGGGTTTTTCCTGGATTCTCTTTTGTAGCTACTTTAAATGATATATTTACTCCGTTAGCACTTGGAGGAACAATAGATATAATTCCTGATGAAATCAGAAAAGATATTGTGGCATTGGCTGAATACTATATTAAACATGAAATCACAATTACTTACTTACCTCCGCACATGGCACGTAAATTTATGAAATTTGACAATGAAAACCTTACACTAAAAACATTAATAGTTGGAAGTGAACCAGCTCATCATCTTAAAAAAAGACATTATAAAACTGTATATGTTTATGCCGCAACAGAACTTTGCTGCTATGTTTCATGTTATACAATTAATGAAGACCTTCCTTCATATCCAATAGGCAAAATTAAATATCCTTTAAAATTTTATATTTTAGATGAAAATAACAATGAAGTAAATATTGGTGAAGTAGGTGAGCTTTGCATTTCTGGCCCTCAAGTATCAAGAGGTTATTTGAATAATTCAGAAAAAACAGCTATGCACTATATCCAAAACCCTTTCACTCAAGATGAAAAATATAAAATATTATTTAAAACAAGCGATCTGGTAAAAGTGATTAAAGATGGAAATTTAATATATATAAGTAGGAAAGACTGGATGTTTAAAATAAGAGGATTCCGTGTTGAATCTTCTGAGGTAGAGTTAGCAATGTTAAAACATGTTGAAATAACAGATGCAGCTGTAACAGCATTCGAAGATGATGGGGGTATTAATATTTTATGTGGATACTTTGTAGCCAATGTAGAAATTGATTCAAATGACGTTAAAGAGTTTTTGAAAATTCATATTCCTTCATATATGGTACCTTCAATAATCATGCAGCTAAATGAATTTCCAAGAAATCATAATAACAAAATTAACAAAAGTAAATTGCCCATTCCGAATTTAGAATTATAAATTATACAAAAAGAAACACATGAAAGTATGTGTTTTTTATTGTAATTACGATTAAAAAACTTTATTGTATATTTTTTAAACAACAATTAAACTTTTGGATTTCTTTTATATACTAAATATACTAATTGATTAATATCATATGATTCATTAATGTTATTCTTAATTTATATTATTGTTATTATTCCTTATTAGGTAATTAGAAGTATTCTAAATTGCATCTTATTTTAAATTATGAAATTATATACTACTACAAATTAAAACTGGCATAAAAATTGCTTTATAATTTTCATTAGCTGTATTGTTTGGGTGTTGTGCACTATATATTATATTTTTTACAATACAAATGATATAAGTTAAAATTTATTATAATAAAGGGAGAAAAGAAATGGATATTAAAGAAAAAAGAAACAATAAAATTGGGATTATCGCAGGATCAATAATGTTGATGTCCTCACTTACTATATCTGCTCTTTTGGCAGATATTCAAGCACTTTATCCAAATGTAGGCATGGATAAAATTGTATTAGCGCTGACTATACCAAACCTGGCAGGTATGTTTTTCGCATTTGCTGCAGGACCATTAACATTAAGATTTGCTAAAAAACATTTGCTTTTAGGCGGAATGTTTTTAGGATTTTTAGGAGGAGTTATTGCATACGTATTTGGATCTATAAGCTTAAATGTTCTTTATTTATCAAGTTTGTTTATAGGAATAAATCAAGGTCTTAACGGTTCCCTGACAAAAGCGTTGGTACCTGATTTCTTTGAAGGTCAGGAAAGAGATGATATGATAGGATTCCAAGCTTCATCATCTACTGCAGGAAGTATTGCTTTAACAATGGTTGCAGGTATACTGGCAGGTACATTTTGGAAAAATTCTTATCTCGTTTTCTTAGCTTTTATACCATGCATGATTTTAGTACAAAAAAACATTACTTATGTACCTCCGGTTAAAAAGAGTGCATCAACAGGTGAAAAAGTAAAGCTTACTCCAGCAGTATATTTCACAGCTATAACAATTTTTGTTTCATATGTTTTCCTTTTCACCCATCAAGCTAATATTTCAGTATTCATTAAATCAAACAATTTAGGAAATGTAACTACAGCAGGTTATGCAAATTCTATATTTGTAACAGGCGGTTTATTGACTGGATTATTATTTGGAAAATTCCGTAAAGTTTTAGGTTTTAAAACAATGCAAGCCGGAATGATAGTATTAGTAATAGGTTTCTTAGGTAATAGATTTATAGGAAATCTTCCTGCTGCATTTTTCTCAGCTTTCTGTACAGGTGTTGCACAAGCATTTTTAATACCAAGCGCTGTGCTTGCTGTTGCAAAATATACTCCTGAATCAATGCGTGCAGTTGGAATTTCTCTTGTTATGGGTTGTCTTAATTTCGGAATGTTTATGTCTCCAAAAATTATGAGTCCGTTGACAACTGCATTTGGTGGCGGAGACCTTCATATGAAATATTTGTATGCAGCTATTGGTCTTACAGTAGTTTTGGTTCTTCACACAATTTTAAGCCCTATTTTCTATCCTGTAAAAAAAGAAGTTGAACAATTAGCTGTTAGTAGTAAATAGCATTATATAAAAATGTATACAACATATATAGATCATGTATATATTGTATACATTTTATTGTTTTAACATAATATCATTTCTTAATAATATTGTAAGCTGCATTTAAATTTCAACATTAAAATCACTTTGCCTAAATAATTAATATGGCATAAATATTGCATTATCATTTATGAAATCAGATTTACAAGGAGGGTAATTATGTTAGGAGTAATAGGTGTTTTGTTTTCATTAGCTTTGCTGATGGTAATAGTGTACAAGGGTGTCGGGGTTATACCTGCATCAATTTTATGTGCATTAATAGTAATTATTACTACAGGCGGAGATATTTTTGGTCAACTACAAGAGGCTTTCCTTCCAGGCACTGTTGGATTCGTAGGTTCATACTTTTTCTTGCTTACTACAGGCGCACTGTTAGGTCAAGTAATGGGTGATAGCGGTACAGCAAAAACAATAGCAAACTTTTTAGTAGCAAAGCTTGGCGTTCAAAAAGTTATGATAATTACTACTTTAGCAACTACTTTATTAAGCTATGGCGGTGTTAGTCTTTTTGTACAAACATTTACAGTAATACCTCTTGTTTTAGGAATATATAAGGAAGCTGACATTCCAAAAAGATTCATGGTTGGATCGTTTGTTCTTGGTAACGGAACTTATGCAATGACAGCTCTACCAGGTCTTCCATCGCTTCCAAACTTAATTCCTACTACATATTTAGGAACTACACCGATGGCTGCTCCTATAATGGGTATCATATGTTCTATATTTATGTTCTGTGCAGGTCAATGGTTCTTAAATAGTGAACTTAAAAAATCACGTACAAAAGGTGAACACTTTGAAATTAATCACTTAACTGATGATAAATTTTTGAATGTTTCTTCAGATAAAAACCTACCAACAACTTTTACAGCATTTTTACCATTAATAGTAGTAGTAGTTTTAATATTGACAATATCAAGCAAATTTGCAGTAAAAAATAATGGCGTAAGCTTATGCCTTCTAATAGGTGCAGCTCTTACATATACACTTAACTGGAATAGAATTGAAAAAAAATTATTTACTTTAAATGAAGGATGCAAATCATCACTTTTGCCATTATTAAACACAGCAGCCCTTGTAGGATTTGGAACTGTTGTTTCAAAATCACCTGCATTTCAATCATTTGTAGACTTTGCATTAAGTCTTGAATTAAGTCCTTATGTTTCAGCTGCAGTTGCTGTTAACATTGTTGCAGGTGTAACTGGCTCAGCAGCTGGTGGTTTGGAAATATTTATGAAAGCATTAGCGCAACAATATCTTGCTTTAGGTGTAAATCCAGAAGCTTTCCACAGAATTGCTGCAATAGCATCAGGAGGATTAGATTCATTACCTCATAATGGAGCCGTAAATACAATGTTTATGTTAATGGGAACTAACCATAAAGAAAGTTACTGGTATGTATTTGTAATAATGTGTATAATTCCTATATTGACGGTAATACTTGCAATTTTATTAGCTTTTGCAGGTATAATATAAAAATTTAAATCGAATAATTATTTAAATATACAATGAAATATTACAAATAAAAAATTGAATCCTGAGTAAACAGAATTCAATTTTTTATGTTATTATTTTTAAAATTCATTGTTTACCCAATTTAAAATATCATTTTTTATTTCGTCTTGTTTTATTGTTTTATTTATAACTTCTAATATTTGATTAATTTGAAATTTGCATCCTATAAATGCAAGATTTAGGCCATTAAATAATTCTGTATCCATAGCGTCAGTATAAATCTTACTATCTATGATTTCACCATTTTTTTGAGTAAACTGAAATTCAACTTCGCCCCATGTGAACTTTTCTGTATATGATATGTCAAATACAGGGCTTTGTCCAAAACGCCATTCCCATGAAGAATATTTTTCATATAGTTCACCTATTAAT
>JARBUP010000104.1 GCA_029239575.1 Bacillota bacterium | reverse complement strand
AATGTTTTTCATATATTGACAATATATTGTAAAATCTATTAAAATAAGACTAAAAATGTGTACAATGTGAGGAAATATGAAACTTAAAACACAGATTAATATTTTTGTTATTTGTACTTTGTTAATATCTATATCAAGTATCACTTTGTTATCATATTTTCAAATGAAAAGCTTATTAAAAAATCAGCTAATAGATAATTTATTTGACATATCATATTCTGTATCTGATTCTTATATGGTAAAAAATGCTTTTAATAGCAATTTTAGTTCAGGTAATTACAATTTGAATGAATATATTGAAAAAATAAGAGCAAAAACAAATGTTGATTTTATTGTAGTTATGGATATGAAAGGTAAAAGGCTTACCCATCCTAATAAAGATAATATTGGATTGCAATTTAAAGGTGGAGATGAAGTCAGAGTTTTAACTAGCGGAGAAGAATATTCTTCTGAAGCAATAGGTACACTTGGGGATTCAGTAAGAGTTTTTGTACCTATTTTTAATAACTCACAACAAATAGGTGCAGTAAGTGTTGGAAGTACAGTAAATGAAATTGAAAAAGATATATATATGAAAATAAAACAATTTATTCCTTTGATTTTAATAGGGCTATTTATAGGAATATGTTGTGCTACAATTTTGGCATCTAACATAAAAAATGCAATTTTAGGAATGGAACCTAAAGAAATTGCTTTAATGTTTAAAGAAAATGAAGCTATAATTGAAAACGTTAGAGAAGGAATTGTAACTTTTGATGATAAAAGAAATCTTATTCAATATAATAAAGAAGCTGCAAGAATATTAGGTTTAACTGATGAAGATATCGGTAAAAACACTAATGAATTTATAAAAGAAAATAGGTCATATAATTTAATTAAGTATGGCGAAGAAGAATGCACAGAAGATATTGAAATTAAAATAAGGCCCGGTGTTACAATTTTATGCAAATATAGCCCTTTAAAAAATGATAAAGGGAAGAATATTGGATTAGTTTTAAATTTTAGAGATTTAACAGAAGTAAAAAAATTAGCTGAGGAACTTACAGGGATTAAAAAAATGGCTTGGTCTTTAAGAGCCCAAAACCACGAATTTATGAATAAGTTACATACAATTTCCGGTTTAATACAACTTGAAGAATATGATGAAGCAATAAAGTATATATCAAAAACAGCTATAAGCAGGTCAGAAATAACTGATATTATTACTAACAAAATAAAGAATGTCTCTATAGCTGCATTACTTTTAGCAAAGTTTTATAAGGCAGAAGAGCTAAGAATAAAATTAGAAATTGATAAACAATCAAATTTAAACAAACTTCCTATACTTATTAGCGAGGAAGATTTAGGTTCAGTAATTGGAAACTTAATAGAGAATTCTTTTGACGCAGTGAATGTTGACGGTACCGGAATAATAAACTTTAAAATTTCTGAAATTAATAATAATCTTATAATTAAAATTAAAGATAATGGTCAAGGAATACCACATATTTTAAAAGATAAAATATATGAAAATGGATTTAGTACAAAATCTGGTCAACGAGGGTATGGAATGTTTATTGTTAAAAATATTATAGACCATGCTCATGGGGAAATTATATTATCAGTTGATAAAGGAACTTCATGGTATATAAGAATACCAATGGAAAGTGGTGAAAATTTATGATAAACGTTATGATAATTGAAGATGACCCTATGGTAAGAGAAATTAATTCAAGATTTTTAAAAAAATTAAAAGACTTTAATTTAGTAAAAGCTGCAGCTAATATTACAGAAGCACATGAATATATAAGTAATAATAAATTGGATTTAATACTTTTAGATATATATTTACCAAAGGAAAATGGCATTGATTTCTTGAAATTACTCAGAAAAGAAGAAACTAATGTTGATGTTATACTTATAACAGCTGATAAAACAAGCAATATGATTCAAGAGGCATTTCGATATGGAGCTGTAGATTATCTGATTAAACCTTTTACATTTGAAAGATTTAAGGAAGCATTAATAAATTACAAAGAAAGATATCACAGCATAAATAAATTTGACTCTATTGAACAAAATATTGTAGATAAATATATATCTAAAAATATCGTTTCAGAAGAAATTGAAAGTACAGAAAATGAATTAGAAAAGGGAATCAATAAATATACATATAAAATTGTTTGGATAGAAGTTGAAAAATCGTCAGAAACATATAGAACTGCTGAAGAAATTTCAGAAAAATCTGGAGTTGCAAGAGTTACAGTAAGAAAATATCTTGAATATATGGAGAAAGAAGGAAAGATAACAAAAATAATTGAATATGGAAAAATAGGTAGACCACAGCATAAATTTAAATTGTTAATTAAATAATGTATACAAATTTTAAATTCATAGGCTTTAATTATAATAAAAATTATAATTAAAGCTTTTTTTATACCCCTCCGCTTTAATAAGGGTGCTCAGGCTGTGAAACAGCAGGTGGCTTTTGATTGATAAAAAAAGTTCAAAGAAGTTTTAATGAACAAAATGTTTTTTAAATTTCAAAATATTTACGTTATCTAATGGAGATGCTATTATAAAAATGCGATATTAAATTTAAAGAATGCGAGGAAAACGATATGAATTATTTTGAAGAAAGTTTAAAACTACATGAAAAACATACTGGTAAAATAGAGGTGATATCTAAAGTAAAGGTAGAAACAAGAGATGACTTAAGCTTAGCTTATACTCCTGGTGTTGCTGAACCTTGCAGAAAAATTCATGAAGATGAGGAGAATGTATATAAATATACATCGAAAGGTAATATTGTAGCAGTAGTAACTGATGGTACTGCAGTATTAGGCTTAGGAGATATAGGTCCTAAAGCAGCACTTCCTGTTATGGAAGGAAAATCAATTTTATTTAAGGAATTTGCAAATGTTGATGCATTCCCAATATGCCTGGATACAAAAAATGTTGATGAAATTGTTAAAGCAGTAAAATTAATTGCACCAGGTTTTGGAGGAATAAATCTTGAAGATATAAGTGCACCAAGATGCTTTGAAATAGAGGAAAAATTAAAAAAGGAATTGGATATTCCAGTATTTCATGATGATCAGCATGGAACGGCAATCGTTGTTCTTGCAGGGTTAATAAATGCATTAAAAATTGTTAACAAAAAAATTGAAAATATAAAAATAGTAATAAATGGAGCAGGTGCTGCGGGTACAGCTATATCAAATCTATTAATAGCTGCAAAAGCAAAAAATATAATAGTTTGTGATAGAACGGGTGTTATTTATAAAAACAGAGAAAAAATGAATGCAGATAAAATAATTCTTGCAGAAAAAACAAATCCTGAAAATGTAACTGGTAGTTTAGCAGATGCATTAGTAGATGCTGATGTATTTATAGGTGTATCATCAGCAGATGTAGTTAAATCTGAAATGGTGAAATCTATGGGAAATGATCCTATAATACTTGCAATGGCAAATCCATCTCCTGAAATCATGCCTAATATTGCAAAAGAATCTGGTGCAAGAATAGTTGGTACAGGTCGTTCTGATTTTCCAAATCAAATTAATAATGTGTTAGTTTTCCCGGGTGTATTTAGGGGAGCTTTAGATGTAAGAGCAAAAGAAATAAATTTAGAAATGAAGCTTGCTGCTGCTTACGCTATATCAGATTATATAGATGAAAAAGATTTAAATGAAGATTATATAATTCCAAGTGCATTGGATAAAGGAGTAGCTAAAGTAGTTGCTAAAGCTATTGCAGAAGAAGCTAAAAAAACGGGTGTAGCGAGAGTTTAAATAGTTATAATTATTTAATTTAACTATAAATAAGAATTTAATAAAAAATTTTTCTAAAAAAGATAAACTTTAAAGGAGGATAATTATGAAAGAATATAAAATAATGGGAATAAGCCTTCCGGTTTATTTCACACTGCTCATTGTACTAATTATTTCAATTATTTTTGACGTGCTACCTAATGGCATGATAGGAGCTTTTGTATTTATGATGCTTGTTGGTTCTTTGCTCGATGTAGTAGGTAATAATACACCTATTGTAAAGACCTTTTTTGGAGGAGGGCCTATAGTAATAATATTTGGCTCTGCAGCACTTGTATATTTTAAAATTCTTCCTGAGTCTGTTACAGAAAATGTAACGACTTTTATGAAGGGCGGAGGATTTCTTGATTTTTATATCGCAGCACTTATAACAGGTTCAATACTTGGTATGAGTAAGAAGCTTCTAATTAAAGCTGCTGTGAGATATTTCCCAACCCTTATTGGTGGTGTAGTAGTATCTCTTTTATTTGTTTCTTTAGGAGGAATGTTATTTGGTCAATCTCCGGGAGAATCCATTGCATATATTGGTATTCCAATAATGGGTGGTGGTATGGGTGCAGGAGCTGTTCCTATATCTGAAGTATTTGCAAAAGGACTTGGCGTACCTTCTGAAACTATACTTTCAAAATTAGTACCTGCTGTAGCTTTAGGAAATGCAATGGCAATTGTTTTTGGAGGACTTTTAGACAGACTTGGTAAAAAATATCCTAAACTAAGCGGTAATGGAAAGCTTATGGACATTGGAGAAGATGACCTTAAAGAACAAGAAGATAATACACCAATTAAACTTTCAGATTATGGAGTGGGTATTGCCATAGCATGTACTTTCTTCGTATTTGGCCAGATTGTAGGATATATTTTAGATACTTATGCAGGTGTTGATATACATCCTTATGCATGGATGATTATTTCTGTTGGAATTGCTAAAGCTTTCAATATATTGCCTACTATTTTTGAAAGAGCATGCGCAAGCTGGTATAAGTTTGTTGCAGCAAACTGGACACCTGCACTTTTAATGGGAATAGGTATAGCTTATACAGACCTTGGTCAAGTAATTTCAGCATTTTCACCAGTTTATCTCATTTTAGTATTCCTTGTAGTACTGGGAGCTGTAGTTGGTACAGCATTTGTTGGAAAACTTGTTGGATTTTATCCGATTGAAGCTGCAATCACAGCAGGTTTATGTATGGCGAATATGGGAGGTACGGGAGACGTTGCAGTTTTAACAGCAGCTCACAGAATGGAGCTCATGCCATTTGCACAAATTTCATCAAGGCTTGGAGGAGCATTCATTATATTACTCGCAACATTTATTGTACCGATTATATTTGGGTAAAATGTGTTAATAAAGCTTGCCTTAGGGTGAGCTTTTTTTAACCTGTTTTGAGTTATTCATTTTGTAAATATCAGTTGACAAAAAAGCTTATTAATGATAATCTTTTGAATAATTAAATAGCGTTTTATGTTCTGTCCTTAATTGGACAGCTAAGAGGGAAACAGGTTAAAATCCTGTGCGGTCCCGCCGCTGTAAGCATGTAGTTATTTTCATATCCACTGTTTTCGGGAAGGAGAAAATAATGTAAATGTGCAAGCCAGAATACCTGCATAAAATGATATCACTCCAACGGGCAATTGGTAAGTTGATTAAATAATAAAACAGTAAAACCGGACTGTGGCTACTTGCCACGGTTTTTTTATGCTAAGTCCATAGGTTAAAAATGGACAATGGAGGATTATATGAATGTAATAAAAAGAGATGGAAGACTTATAGAATTTAATAAAAGCAAAATTACTGATGCCATATTAAAAGCTATGAACCATACCGTAAAAGGACAGGATATTCAAGTTGCTAAAAATATTGCACAGGAAATAGGGGATAGCACTAAAGAAACTATTTCTGTTGAACAAATACAAGATTTAGTTGAAAAAAAGCTAATGTCCAGTAAAAGAAAAGATGTTGCAAAAGAATATATTATTTATAGAAATAAAAGAAATATGGCAAGGGGTCGAAAACAATATGACATTTACATGGATATAGTAAATGCTGTTCCAAATGATGTTACAAGAGAAAATGCAAATATGAATGCAGATACCCCTGCAGGAATGATGATGAAATTTGCCAGCGAAACATCAAAGCCATTTGTTGATGACTGTTTGTTATCAGAACAATCAAAATATTATGTGGACAACAATTATATACATGTTCATGATAAAGATTATTATCCAACAAAATCTCTTACATGTATACAGCATCCACTAGACTATATATTAAACAATGGATTTAGAGCAGGACATGGTTCAAGCAGACCTGCTAAAAGAATAGAAACAGCTTCAATTATAGGATGTATTTCAATGGAACAAATACAAAATGAAATGCACGGTGGACAATCCATACCAGCATTTGATTTTTATTTAGCACCATATGTAAGACTTACTTTTATTGAAGAAGTTAAAAAAATAGAAGATCTCACAGGATTGGATTTAAAAGAACTTTATGATTCAGAAATTACTGATTATATAGATAAGCCTTTAGCTGATTTATCAGGTAACGAAAGATACACTCAACAAGCTATAAATTGCACTGTAAAACGCGTCCACCAATCCATGGAAGCATTTATCCATAACATGAATACTATTCATTCACGTGGTGGTAACCAGGTTGTATTTAGTTCTATAAATTATGGCACTGACACAAGCGCTGAAGGTAGATGCATTATGAGAGAAATATTAAAATCTACTTATAGTGGCGTTGGAAATTCTGAAACACCGATTTTCCCAATTCAAATTTGGAAGAAAAAAACAGGCGTGAATTATCTACCAGAAGATAAAAATTATGATTTATATAAATTAGCTTGTAAAGTAACAACAAAAAGATTTTTTCCAAATTTTTTAAATCTTGATGCAACTTTTAATCAACATGATGAATGGAATGAAAATGATCCAAGAAGATTTGAAAAAGAAGTTGCTACAATGGGCTGTAGAACAAGAGTTTTTGAAAACAGACATGGTGAAAAATCTTCAATTGGAAGAGGTAATTTATCTTTTACAACAATTAACATAGTGAAATTAGCATTAGAATTAAGAAATACAGAGGATGAATCTGAAAAGAAAAGAGAATTTTTCAAAAAATTGCAAAAATGTATTGATGCTGCAGCTGAACAGCTTTATGACAGATATTTGTTTCAATGCACTGCTATTAAAAAACAGTTTCCAATGCTTATGTCCGGCATGTGGATAGGAAGCGAAAATCTTGGGCCTAATGATAGTGTAGAATCTGTTTTAAAACATGGAACTCTTGGCATTGGTTTTATAGGATTAGCAGAAGCATTAATTGCACTTACAGGTCAACATCACGGAGAAAATGAAAAATCTCAAGAGTTTGGTCTTGAAATAATTAAATTCATGGATGCTAAAATAAAAGAAAAAGCAGAATATTATGATTTAAATTACAGCTTATTAGCGACTCCTGCAGAAGGATTAAGCGGTAGATTTATTAAAAGAGATAAAAAACAATTTGGAGTAATTCAAAATATAACTGATAAAGAATATTATACAAATAGCTCCCATTTACCTGTTTGGTTTAAATGTTCCATAGAGCATAAAGCGAGTGTTGAAGCGCCTTATCATGAATATGAAAAAGGCGGCCACATATTTTATGTAGAACTTGATGGAGATGCTACTCATAATCCATTAGTAGTAATGCAGACTGTTGATTTAATGGACAAGTATAATATAGGTTATGGTTCTGTTAATCATACAAGAAATAGATGTAAGGATTGTGGATATGAAGATGCATCAGAAAATTTAACAACATGTCCTGAATGTAACAGCAAAAATATTGATACAATTCAAAGGATAACTGGATATTTAGTAGGTGGTGTTGATAGTTGGAATGATGCTAAAAAAGCAGAATTAAAAGATAGGGTGACTCATAATTAATGGATAATATTTTATATGTTGCAGATATAGTTAAAAATACAATTGTAGATGGTGAAGGATTCAGAACATCTCTTTATTTAAGCGGCTGTGATATATGCTGTAAAGATTGCCACAATAAAGAACTATGGGATATAAAATCTGGAAAAACTATGAGTGTTGATGAAGTCTATAATAAAATTATAAAATATTTTACTAATATTACATTTATAGGCGGGGAGCCTATGATGCAAGCTTCAACTTTGACTTTGTTAGCTGAAAAAATAAAAGAAAATACTAATAAAACAATTTGGATTTTTTCTGGCCACAATTATGAAGAAATAATAAACAATGAAAATTATTTTAATCTTCTTAAATACTGCGATGTTTTAGTGGATGGAAAGTTTGATAAAAATTATTTTGAAAACAATTTAAAGTTTAAAGGTTCATCAAACCAAAGAATAATAGATATACAAAATTCATTGAATAAAAATGAAGTTGTTTTATGGGAAGATGAATTTAATGATGAGTTAGTTATTTAATGATATAAAAAACTTCCTCCTTAATTAAATAATTTTTGGTAGGTTGATAAAATTATTTAATTGCTATATAATAATTTATAAGTTTATTATGTAGATTCAAATTGGAGGGAATTATGAGTATATTTGAAATGTTAATGCTCCTTTGTTTTGGAGCAGCATGGCCTTTTTCTATTTATAAATCTTATAAATCTAAATCAGTAGCAGGAAAAAGCCCATATTTTTTAGGAATAGTTATTTTTGGTTACATCTGTGGAATTTTAAATAAAGTATTTTATAATTATGACTGGGTAATTTATATGTATTTCTTAAACTTAGTAATGGTATCGGCTGATCTAATATTATATTTTAGAAATATTAAGCTATTAAAAGAAGAAGTAAATAATTAATAAGTAAAAACGAGGAGCAATTTAATATCACTTAAAAGTGATACTTAAATTAGCTCCTCATTTTAATTTAATAAATTAGCATTATATAAAAATCATATATTTAAATTATCTTCCATTACTGCAACCAAGTACATTTCTCATTTTATGAGCAACCATTTTTTTAATTGCATCTCTACCAGGTCCTAAATATTTTCTTGGATCAAATTCAGAAGGATT
>JARBUP010000103.1 GCA_029239575.1 Bacillota bacterium | reverse complement strand
GAAGAAAAATTGTTGTTAAATCAACCGCATTGAACATTAAAAAAAACTTAAATAAATACCTTGCAAAACAATATTGGAGAGCTATGGACAGTAATAACATAGAAAAAGAAGAAAAATTAAATAATACAAACATTATAGAAGCTCCAAATATACAAACCACCCCGTCCATAAAACTCTCAGTAAGACAATTAGTAGAATTTAATTATATGGGTGGAGATATAAATACGAAGTCCATGAGTCCTGACAGAGCTTTAGAAGGTATAAAAGCTCATAAAATTCTACAAACTGAAATGGTTGTAAAAGGTTTAAATTATCAAAAAGAATTTTTCTTAAAACATGAATTTGAATATAACAATATACTTTTTTATATAGAAGGAAGAGCTGATGGAATAATTGAAGATAATGACTTTGTAATTGTTGATGAAATAAAGTCAACATATTTAAATCTTGATTCAATAATGGATGATCATAATTTAGCTCATATTGCACAAGCAAAAGTATATGCTTATATTTACAGTTTACAGCATGAATTAAAAAATATTAATGTTCAACTTCGTTATTATAATTTAGATTCTAATAAAACTAAAACTTTTACATATGAATTAACATTTGAATATTTAGAATTATTTTTTTATGATTTACTTGATGGCTATATAGATTATGCAAATACAATAATTCTTTTAAATGAACAAAGAAAAGAAACAATAAATGAATTAAAATTTCCATTTGATAATTATAGGTCTGGTCAAAGAAATTTTTCTGTTGCAGTTTATAAAACAATAAAAGAAGGCAAAAAACTTTTTGTTGAAGCTCCAACAGGGGTGGGTAAAACTGTGTCCGTATTGTTTCCTGCTATTAAAGCTTTAAATTTAAAAGAAAACTCTAAAATTTATTATTTGACAGCAAAATCTTCTACAAAATCAATTGCATTTAAAACAATGAAAATGATGATTAACAAAGGTTTAAATTTAAGATCTGTTGTTATTACAGCAAAAGAGAAAATATGTTTTAAAGAAGAAAAAAATTGCGACCCAGAATTTTGTGAATATGCAAGGGGTTATTATGACAAGCTAAACAAAGTATTATTAAATGTAATTAAAAATGATTGCCTTTTTGATAAGGACTTCATAGAAAAAATAGCTTTACAAAATGAAATGTGCCCATTTGAACTAAGTCTTGACTTAAGCTATTTGTCCGACATAGTAATTTGTGATTATAATTATTGTTTTGACCCGAAAGTTTCTTTACAAAGGGAAGATTACACCAATAACAATAATATTTTACTAATAGATGAAGCACATAATTTAGAAGATAGATCAAGAAATATGTATTCTCCTGAAATTACAAAAGAAGAATTTTGGGAACTTAATAAATTATTAAAAGAAAAAAAAGTTCTAACAAAAGAATTAAACAATATAAACAAAAAGTTTCTTGAAATTAAAAAAAACTATAGCGAAACAAGTATTTTATCGGAGGAACCTAAAGAATTAATTTCTTCTTTAAGAAAATTTGTTGAGGAAGCTGAAGTATATTTAAGCGAAAAAGAAAATCTTAATATTAAAAAAGAAGAAATTCCAGATGAATTAACTGATCTTTATTTTAAAAGTATATTTTTTATTAAAATCTCAGAAATAGCAGATAAAAATTTCTGTTATTATGTTGATTATATGAAGGATAAATTTATTGTAAAATTATTTTTAATTGATCCATCTAAAATATTAAAAGAAATAGAAAAGAAATGTTGGTCTTCTATATTTTTTTCAGCAACACTTACCCCTTTAAAGCATTTTAAATATTTGCTTGGTGGAGAAGATACTGATTATATATTAAAATTAAAATCACCATTTAATATAAATAATTTAAATTTATTAGTAGCAGCGGATATATCCATGAAGTATGCTGTGAGGGATTTAAATGCAGAAAGAGTGTGTGAATACATAAATGCGTTAGTAACTGTAAAAAAGGGCAATTACATGGTCTTTTTCCCGTCCTATGCTTATTTAAACACAGCACTAAAAATATATGAACAATTATATGATGTTTCAAATTTAATAGTCCATGACCAAGCCATATCAGAAGAAAAACAAACTGAAATAGTAAATGTATTTCTTAATGATTTGAGTGAAAAAAACAATGTTTTGTTTACTGTGGTTGGAGGAATTTTTTCTGAAGGACTTGATTTAACCCTTGATAAATTAATTGGTGCTATTATAATAGGAACTGGAATACCTCAAATAAACTTTGAACGTAACATAATCAGAAATTTTTTCGATGAAAAATATAATTCTGGGTATGATGCAGCATATAAATATCCAGGTTGGAACAAAATTTTGCAATCTGCTGGAAGAGTTATAAGAACTGAAAAAGACAAAGGAACTGTTTTATTAATAGATTCAAGAATTTGTGAAAGTTCGTATTTGAAGTTATATCCTGAACATTGGCGACATTATAAAAAAATATATAATATAAGCGATTTGAAAGAGAATTTAATAAATTTTAATGGAGGCGCAAATGATTAAAATAGTATCTGATATGAATGTAAAAAACGGTGAAATTATATCAAAAGAAAAAGTAGAATTATTACTTAATAAAGATAATGTTAAAATTTATGAAGTTATTAGAGTTATAAATAATAAACCTATTTTTTTACAAGAACATTTTGAAAGAATGAACAAAAGTATCAGTTTAAGTAATATTAATTATTTAATTGATTATAAAGACTTCAAGCATAATATAGAACTGCTTATTTCAAATAATAATTTTGAAAATTGCAATATAAGGGTTTCTTATTTAATAGATGAAGAACCTGTTGTTTTAATGTATTTTGTTAAAAGCAGCTATCCATCAAAAGAAGAATTTGAAAATGGAATTATCACTGTAAGCGTAAAAAAACATAGAGAAAATCCAAATGTTAAACATTATGAAGCAGATTTTAAAGAATCAATAGATAAATTATTAAAAGAAAGCATGGCATTTGAAGCTATTTTGGTTAATGAAGACAATACAATTAGCGAAGGAAGCAAATCAAATGTATTTTTCGTAAAAAATTCTGAACTAATAACATCTAAGGATAGTGCGGTATTATTAGGAGTTACAAGATCTAAAGTTATAGAAGTGTGCGAAAAAAATAATATTAAAGTTGTTAAAAGAGAAATTTATTTAGATGAATTAAAAACATTTGATGGAGCATTTATAACTGGAACATCTAATGATGTACTTCCTATAAGAAAAATAGATGATATTACGTATAATTCTTCTAATAATGAAATAATTAAAAAAGCATCAAAACTTTATATAAATGAAATGCAAAAAAATACCCCTTAAAACACAAAAATGGCCTCGGGGCCATTAGTGTGAAGCATTAATATGCATAAAAGGGGTATTGGGAATATATTTTGGTTATCGGGGGGGATAACCGAGTTTCATTATAACAAATTTAGACTTTTTTTGCAAGTGTTTTTTATAAAAAAAATTAATATATGTAAAAAAATTTTTTATTAAAATTTTTATTAAGAGGTTATCCATGGAAATTTATTTAGACAATAGCTCCACAACAAAAGTAAGAAAAGAAGTATTAAACGAAATCATAGATATTAATGAAAACTATTATGGCAATCCTTCTTCGATTCATCGTAAGGGCCTTGAAATAGAGAAAAAGATCACCCAAGCAAGAAAATCCGTTGCTAAGATTTTAAATGCAAAGCAAGAAGAAATTTATTTTACTGCAGGTGGTACCGAAAGTAACAATATTGCCATTTACGGTCTTTTAGGTAATTTAAATGATAATAATAATATTATTACTACTAAAATAGAACATCCTTCTGTTTATAATATATTTAAATACTTTGAGAAAAAAGTTAATGTAAAATATTTAAATACGGATGAACAAGGTAAAATCAATTTAGATGAACTTTTAAGTTTTGTAGATGAAAATACATCTTTAGTATCCATCATGCTTGTTAACAATGAAATAGGAACAATACAAGATATAAATAAAGTGGTTGAATTAGTAAAAAGCAAAAATAAAAAAACAAAAATACATGTCGATGCAATACAAGCTTATGGTAAAATAAAAATAGATGTAAATAAAACTATGGTTGATACAATTTCTTTTTCAAGCCATAAAATTCATGGACCAAAAGGAGTTGGGGGATTATATATACGTCATAATACTAAATTAACCCCAAGTATATTTGGTGGTAATCAAGAAAAAGGTGTACGCCCAGGTACTGAGAATACACCTAACATAGTAGGTTTTGGAAAAGCATGTGAATTAGTTTATGAAAATTTTGAAGAAGAACAAAAGAAGTTATATGATTTAAAACAAGAGTATGCAAAACGACTTATTGATGAAATAGAAAATATAAAAATAAATTCATGTTTAAATGAAATAGATGGGGCTCCCCATATATTAAATGTATCATTTAAAAATATACGAGGAGAAGTATTAGTTCATTATTTAGAAAATTTAGGAATATATGTATCAACAGGCTCTGCATGTTCATCAAAAGCTAAAACAGACAACAGAATTTTAAGTGCTATTAATTTAAATCCTGATTATTTAGATGGAACTATAAGAATCAGTCTTGGATATTTTAATTCATTTGATGAAATAGAATATGTTGTAAAAAGTATAAAAAAATCAGTAGAAGAAATAAGAAACATAATGAAAATGTAATTTAATTAAAACACGAAAGGAAAATATATGTATAATATAGTTGCAGTAAGTTTTGGAGAAATATTTTTAAAAGGAAAAAACAGAGGTACATTTGAAAGTAAATTAATAGAAAAAATAAGATTTGCATTAAAAGAATTTAAAGATGTAAAAGTTTATAAAGAATTAGGAAAAGTATATATTGAAACTATGCATGAAGAAGATATGGAAAATATAATAGAAAAAACTAAAAAAGTTTTTGGAATTGTAACTTTAATACCTTCTATTAAAATTGAAAAAAATGAAGAAATAATCATAGAAAAAGTAATGGAATTATTTAAATATTTATTACAAAAGCAAAATATAAAAACTTTTAAAATTAAAACTAAAAGAGGGGACAAAAAATTCCCAATAAGATCCATGGAATTAAGTGCTTTGCTTGGGGAGAAAATTTTAAACGAATTTAAAGAAGTAACAGTTGATATTCATAATCCTGATGTGGAAGTAGAAGTTGATATTAAAGTTAGTTGTTATATTTCATCAGAAAGAATAAAAGGCGCCGGAGGTCTTCCTTTAGGAACTAGTGGAAGAGCGCTATTGCTGCTATCGGGTGGTATAGACAGCCCAGTTGCAGGATATATGATTGCAAGACGTGGAGTTGAAATAGACGCTTTATATTTTCATACATATCCATTTACAAGCGAAAGAGCAAATGAAAAAGTTAAACACTTAAAAGAAATTTTAGAAGATTATTGTGGTAAATTTAAATTATACGCAATAAATATTCTTGAAATTCATAAAGCTATAAAACAACATTGCAAAGAAGAAGAAACAACTATTTTAGCAAGACGTTTTATGATGCGATTAGCAGAAAAATTAGCTAATGAACAAGGTATAGAGATGCTCATAACAGGTGAGTCACTAGGGCAAGTAGCAAGTCAAACAATGAAATCAATGGTTGTAATTGAAAACTCTATAGATATGCCTATTTTAAAACCAGTTATAGGTATGGATAAAACTGAAATAATGGAAATAGCAAGAAAAATAGGAACATATGATACTTCTATTGAACCATTTGATGATTGCTGTTCTGTTTTTGCACCAAATCATCCTTTAATAAAACCTAAACTTGAATCAATTCTAAAATCTGAAGGCAATTTAGATATCGATGAGTTAATTGAAAAAGTTTATTCTACATTAGAGATTTTATAAATTTTATAAATCAATCACACAAATTTTCATTTGACATATTATATATTATTAAGTGAGGTGATAATATGTCAGATGAAATAAGAGCTGCAAACTGCGGAGTGTTTGATGATGACTGTGGTTGCGATAATAATTGGTGGATATGGATTATCCTAATAATTTTATTCTTCTGTTTCTGTGGTGATGGATTCGGAGGCATTTTTGGAAGAAGAGGATGTTGCAGCAGCAGATAGTTAAAAATTAATTGTACTTAGCAACGGTCAAATGCAAAATGCATTTGATCGTTTTTTTATAAATAAAAATAATTGCTTTTGTTTAAGATACATATGATTTTAAAATAAAAACAAATTTAAACTTGATTTTATACTTTATCAGTTGTATACTAAGTTCTATAATCAAAAATCAGGAGGACAATATGTACAAAGTAGCGTTATTCAATCAAATACCTAAGGAAAGTTTAAATTTATTTTCCAATGAAAAATATGAACTAATATATAAAGAAACAGCTGAAGCTGATGGAATAGTAATGCGAAGCATGGATATTCATGATATGCAGTTTTCAAAACAATTAAAAGCTATTGCAAGATCTGGAATAGGTACAAACAATATACCAGTTGAAAGATGTGCTGAAGAAGGAATTGTTGTTTTTAATTCACCAGGTGGAAATTCAAATGCAGTATGTGAACTTACATTTATGGCATTAGTTATGAGTTCAAGAAAAGTTGTTGATAGCATAGATTGGACAAAGAGTATTGAATCAGATGTAGTTAATGAAGTAGAAAAAGGAAAATCTCAATTCGTAGGTCCTGAATTAAAAGGGAAAACCCTTGGTGTTATTGGTCTTGGAAATGTTGGACATCTTGTTGCTAATTTAGGTATTAAACTTGGTATGGACGTTATAGGTTATGACCCATATATTTCTGTAAAAAATGCATTAGGACTTTCATGGGATGTTCAATATACTGATGATGTAAATGAATTATTTAGAAAAAGTGATTATATTTCATTACATGTTCCATATAATAATGAAACAAAAAATTATATTAATTCAGACAATATTGATATGATGAAAAATGGAGTTCACATATTAAATTTTGCAAGAGCAGGATTAATTAATGAAGATGATTTAATAGAAGCCTTAGAAAGTGGAAAAGTAGCACACCATGTAACTGACCTTCCAAACGAAAGATTGATTAAAACTAAAAACGTTGACTGTATTCCTCATTTAGGAGGATCAACTCCAGAAGCAGAAAACAACTGTGCTGAAATGGCTGTAACTCAACTTACAGAATTTTTGGAAAAAGGAAATATTCACAATTCAGTTAATTTTCCTGAATGTTCTATGGATAGGCAACATGATACTAAAAGAGTAGTTGTTTTAAATAAAAACATTCCTAATATGATTAATGTAATTACATCAGTATTAGCGAAATATAATTTAAATATTATGGGAATGGTTAATAAAAGTAACGATAAATATGCTTGTAATATAATTGACGTTCGTGGAGATATAGAAGAAGAGCAACTAAAAGAAATGGAAATAAATCCAGGAATTTTAAGAGTAATGCTCATAAAATAAAAGGGGTATTTATGAAAAAAGTTAATATATATTCTGATGGTGCTTGTAGTGGCAATCCTGGACCTGGCGGATATGGAGTTATATTAGAATATAATGGAAAAGAACTTGAATTAAGCGGTGGCAATTTAAATACTACAAATAATCAAATGGAACTTATGGGAGTTATAATAGGTTTAGAAGCTTTAAAGGAAACTTGTGATGTAACTGTTACTACAGATTCGAAATATATTGTAGATGCATTTAATAAGCATTGGATTGATTCATGGCAAAAAAAGGGATGGAAAAAGTCAGATGGTAAACCAGTTTTAAATAAAGAATTATGGCAGAGACTTTTAAAAGCTATGGAAAATCATAAAGTAACATATGTACATATTTTAGGTCATAATGGGCATGAGTATAATGAACGCTGTGACAAAATAGCTGTGAGGGAAAGGGATAATTTTAAAAATTAAATAATATAGTAATATAGTAAACATTCATCACCTTATGAATAATATAAAATAACAAATATTTTTATGAGGTGATTATATTATGATGTTGAATAATCAAGTATGTCCAAGTCCGTCCACCATGCCATATACTGTTCAGATAGGTGATACATTAAATTCTATAGCATTTAGGTTTGGAATCAATTTGTCCGGTTTAATTGATTTAAATCCTACATTAAGGCTTAGAACTTTAACTGAAGGTATGGTTTTATGCGTGCCAAGAGTACCTGTTACTCCTCCATGTGTTAATGGTGCATTGTATGTTGTTAAAGAAGGGGATAGCTTTTATATGATAGCTTTAAGAAACAGAGTTTCTCTTAATGCTTTATTAGAATCAAATCCTGATGCAAATCCATATGATTTAAAAGTTGGTCAAGAAATATGTATACCTAATGTTAGAGATGAGTGCCCATTTGGAACACTTGTAACTATTCAAGAAAGCACAAGATTAAGTGATATACTTATTAACTATAACTTAAGTGTTAATGAATTGTTAGCTTCAAACCCAGGGTTTAATCCAAATATTTTAGTTCCTGGCAATGAAATTTGTATACCACCATATAATTTTCAACCATGTGAAGAAGGCAGTATAGAATATGTTATAAAGGCAAATGACAGTTTATCCACAGTTGCTTTGCAATTTAGTATGCCAATTTCAGAATTATTATTAGCTAATCCATATTTAAGACCAGCTAATTTTATGATTATTGGTACTGTAATTTGTATTCCAAACAGAGAAACCAATGGATAAAAAGTTTTTTTAAAAGGAGCAAAATGAGAAACAAAAAGAAAATTGGTATAGTGTTAGAAGGTGGAGGAGCTAAAGGCTCTTATGAAATAGGTGTACAAAAAGCTCTTAATGAGTTGGAAATTAAATATGATTATGTTGTTGGAACATCTATTGGTTCATTAAACGCTGTTTCTTACGTACTTAATGAGTATGAA
>JARBUP010000395.1 GCA_029239575.1 Bacillota bacterium | reverse complement strand
AATTCTTTTACTAAATCATTTACTGAATTATATATTTTCATTATTTAATTCCTTAATATACGCTTTGTAATGCTTTGATTCACCATCAGCCCACTTAATTCCAAAACATCTTGAATTTATATTATCTTCTAATATCCAGCTCGATTCAAAAAAATCATATTTTCCTTTTGTACATTTAAAACAATAGTTAAATAAAGCAAATATAGCACCTTTATTTTGCTCCGATGGTATAACGCCCATTTCAACAATTTTAAATGTATTTATTTTCTTATGAAATAACTTATTTTTTATTACCGTTTTTATTCCGACTGTTTCAGATGGTTTTATTAATTGATTAAAATCAGGATACCAAAGCATAAAACCAACAGGTGCTTCATCTTTTTCAACAAATATTAAATTTTCAGGCTTTAATAAAAACTTAAGATCCTTAAATAATTCCATATCCTCTTCTTTTTTTCGAGGATAATAAAATAAATGTTTTTTAAATGCTTCATTGTTAATTTTTGTATAAATATCTACTTCAGATTGCAAATTATTAAAATTTACTTCTCTAACAGTATATTTGCTTTCAATTTTCTTTCGAATATTTTTATTTAACAATTCATGAACTTGAGTCATATTTTTTTTATAACTTACCATAGGAATTGGCGTAAATCCATTCTGTTTAAAATATTCATGATAAAAAGGAGGATTATGACCCATTCCAAAGCTTTGTGGCGCATCATAATGGCTGTCTAAAAACCCTAACCCATAATTAACATGTATATTTAATGACGCTGATATTTTAGAAGCACCCTTTTCCTTTGCCCATTTTTCAGCTCTATTTAAAATCATATTAAAAGCTTTTATATTAAATTCTTCAGATTCAAAAAAGCTTATTTGAATATAATCATTCATCCTATGAGCATATGCTAATATGCAAATCATAAGAATTTTATTGTTATCCATAACCATTAAAGGTTGCAAGTCAACAGATTTACACAGCACAGATTTTCCATATAATAACGATTTCACCATTCCTGATAAAGAATCTCTTTTTAAAGGATTGTTTAAATGTTGATTTTTATAATATTGTATAAATTGCTTTTTATTTTTATTGTCCACTATAACAAGTTTCATAAATTTCTCCATATTTTTATAATTCATTATATCATAATGAAACATAGACGTCAGTCTTTTTTTCACTATATTTATTATAACATATTATTTTTAATAATAATAAAGAAAATAATTATATTAACAATGTAATATATAACATTTTTGTTATTTGTATTTTTAAAAAATTTTATCATTAATTACAAATAAAATAGCCGCTAAATATTATAGCGGCTATCTTGATAAAAGCATTATTTTTAATTTTGTCATCCTGAGTGATAGCGAAGGATCTTATTATTTCAAATTTTCTCCGCTATCATTCCATCCCATATATCTTATAAACATCATCAGTATATTTACCATCATCACCATAAATATAAAGAGGATTATCAAATTTAAGTTCAGGTTTACCATGTTTTGATGCACGTATCATAATCATTTTTGGTTTATCACCAACTTTTGAATGTATAAAACGAATTTGTTTTGGTTCTAATTTATATTGCCTTAACAAACAAATGATGTCTGCTAATCTTTCAGGCCTATGAATCATATAAAAGTTTCCATATTGTTTTAATAAAGTTGCAGCAGTTCTTATTACGTCTTCAAGGCTGCATTTTATTTCATGTCTTGATATTGCCTTTTGATCCGTGGGATTAATAATTCCGCTGTTAGAAAGTTTATAAGGTGGATTAGATATTACGGCATCAAAATAGTGAGGCTCTAAATGATTTGTTGCTTCATTTAAATCTATATTTAAAATTTCAATTTTTTCTTGAAGGTTGTTTAATTCCACGCTTCTTTTAGCCATTTCAGCAACTTCTGTTTGAATTTCAACTCCATAAGCTTTAGAATAATTTCTTTTACCGCTTAATAAAATAGGAATAATTCCTGTTCCAGTTCCTAAATCAACTATTTTTGAATTGTTTTTTACATTGCAATAATTTGTCAGCAAAACTGCATCCATTCCAAAACAAAACCATTTTTTATTTTGAATTATTTTTAAACCGTTACACTGCAAATCTTCTATTTTTTCATTTTCTTTTAATTCTATATTCAAAGTTCATCCCTCGTATATGCAAAAATTATTTCTTTTATTTTATCATAATTATAAATAATAAAAAACATAATTATTAACTTTGCATCAAAATATGTTAATATGTTATAATATTATGATTATTACCCCAAAAGTACATATATGTCATTCTGGCGGTAGCGAAGAATCTAAAAACATTGAAATTATAAGATCCTTCGCTATCATTCAGGATAACAAGCCGCTGAAATTTAACATATTGGGTATAATCATATTATGATTAATTATTAAAGTATTATATTATGATTTATAATAAACTACTACTAATATAAGGAGTTCAAATGATAAGAAGATTTATTAAATATTATAAACCAGTCAAGAAAATTTTTATATTGGATATGATCTGTGCATTCTTAATGTCCGTTTGTGATTTATTTTATCCAATGGTAACAAGAAACATAATAAATACATATGTACCAAACCAACAACTTAATTTAATGTTGACATGGTTGTTTATATTAGTAGTAATATTTTTAGCTAAAGCAGGACTGAATTATTTTATTACATACTATGGACATATAATGGGTGTTAAAATGCAAGCAGATATGCGCCGAGATATGTTTGAACACCTTCAAGATTTACCCTTTGTATTTTTTGATGAAAATAAAACTGGAACACTGACTTCAAGAATAGTTAATGATTTAATGGATATTTCTGAACTTGCACATCACGGACCAGAAGATTTATTTATATCCATAGTCATGATGGTTGGTTCTTTTATACTTTTATCAACAATTAATTTCCCTCTTGCATTAATAGTTTTTTCAATAGTGCCATTTTTAATTTTTGTTGCTATGAAATTACGAGTTAAAATGGCCAATGCTTTTATGCAAACAAGAGTGGCAATAGTAAATGCAAACTTGGAAAACAGCATATCTGGAATAAGAGTATCAAAAGCATTTTCTAATAAAGAAAATGAAATAGAAAAATTCGAAAAAAACAACAGTTTATTTCAAAAAGCAAGAAAAAACGCCTATAAAGTAATGGCTGAATTTCACACTACAACATCATTTATTATGGATATTTTAAATATTGTAGTATTAAGCGCAGGTGGTATATTTTTCTTTAAAGGATATATAAATTATGGTGACTTTGCTGCATTCTTGTTATACGTTAGCAACTTTTTAAGCCCAATAAAAAAACTTATTAATTTTGTTGAACAATATCAATCAGGATCATCAGGATTTAAAAGATTTACAGAAGTAATGGATGA
>JARBUP010000102.1 GCA_029239575.1 Bacillota bacterium | reverse complement strand
ATTTGTAATTATAATTTATATTTTCACCCAAAAGTCACGGACTGACTTTGGACTGTAATAATATTATAATATGCATATTTAATATTATCATTAAAAAAACATTATATATTTATTAATTAATTAGTAAAAAGACATACTCTAAAAAATGTTTGTCTTAGACTATTGACAAATCAATAAGTATCAATCTGAACGAATTGAAGAATCTATATATTATTAAATGCTTAAATCTACGCATTTGAAATCATTATGTTTAAATTGCTTACTATGAAGAAAATATTGCAAGCGATTTTTTATGTTATATATTTAGTAACTGTGGTATAATAATAAATAACAATTTAAATAATGATTTGATATAATATATAAAAATTGTTTATAAATAGGGAGCAATAAATGAAATTAAAATACATCTTAAAACTTGCAGCAATCTGCATTATATCAACAACTTTATCAATAATGATGAACCATGTGGGTATTGGAAAAGAAAATACGCTAATGATATTTTTAGTTGGTGTATTGATTGTAGCGTCTGTAACAAAGGGGTACATATATGGTGCTGTTGCATCTGTTTTATGTGTAATGCTTTTTAATTTTTTCTTTACTGAACCTTTTTATACATTAGTAATTAGTTATAATAGGGATTATATTCTTATAGTATTTTTCTTAATTGCGTCTTTGATAACAAGCACTATGACTTCTAAGCTTCAATACCAAACTGAAATTGCACAGCGCAATGAACAAACTTCTCTTTTCCTTTATAAAATTTCTAAAGAGTTTTCAAGTGTAATAGGCAAAGAGAATATAATCAAGAAAGGAATAAAGTATATTAATGATTACATAGGTTGCGAGTGTATAGTTAAATTAGATTCTGATGATAATATTTTTACTGCATCAGAAGTTTTAAATTATGAAGACATCAATAAACCTGATATATACCAAATTCCAATAAAAGGGGTAGCAAATAAAATTGGTATATTGAAAATTGTTGATATAAAATCACCCATATCAAAAGAAAATGATATGATAGTTAAAACTATTGTTTATCAAATGGCTCTTGTTTTAGACAGAGAATTTATATATAACGAACGTGAAAAAATAAAAATTGCTATGGAAAAGGAACAATTGAAAAGTACTTTGTTAAGAAGTGTTTCTCATGATTTAAGAACACCGCTTACGGGTATTAAAGGCTCAAGTGATTTGTTGCTTGAGAACTATGACTCTTTAGACAATGATTCAATTAAAAAATTAATATTTGACATAAGTGAAGAATCGATTTGGCTGATAAAAACCATTCAAAATATTTTAGATATGACGCGAATCAGCGAAGGTGGATTAACTGTTAATAAGGTCTATGAGGCAGTTGATGATTTAATAAGTCAAGCTCTGTCCCATATATCCCATGTAACTAATTCAAAAAGACTTCACGTTACAGTCCCAGATGATATAATACTTGTAATGGTTGATGGTAGATTAATTGTTCAAGTTCTTGTAAATTTATTAGACAATGCCTTCAAACATTCAGGACATGAGTCTCAAATATACTTAAAAGCTTATCGAAATGGAAACAATGTAATCTTTGAAATTTCTGATGATGGAAAAGGTATAGATAATAATATTAAAGATTCTATTTTTGATGAATTTGTTACGCATCACTATGATATAGCAGATTCAAGCAGAGGTGTTGGTCTTGGATTGTCAATATGCAAGGCGATAGTAAATGCTCATAACGGAGAAATCACTGCTGAAAATCAAGAAACCGGCGGGGCTCTGTTTAAAATAGTTTTACCACTGGAGGAAAAATAGTTGGGAGATATTAAAATATTAATAATTGAAGATGACAATAAAATTATAAATTTTATGACAATGGCTCTTAAGGCTAAAGGATATAAGTTAATTGTATCACGAAGCGGAAATGAAGGTATTCTTAGCTTTTGTACGGAAAACCCTCAAATTTTAATTCTTGATTTAGGATTGCCCGATATTGATGGTATTGAAATAATACGCCAAGTTCGAAAAGTTTCAGAAATACCAATAATTATTGTATCTGCAAGAGAAAATGAAAAGGATAAAATAGAGGCACTGGATTTAGGTGCTAATGATTATGTTACAAAACCCTTTTCTATGGGAGAACTTCTTGCACGCATACGCGTTATGGAAAGGTTTATCGAAAGAAAAAATTCACAAGTACAGGAAACCGTTTATATATTTGATTATTTGACAGTAGATACTGAAAAACATAGGATAACAGTTGATGAAAAAGAAGTACATTTAACGCCTATTGAATATAAACTTTTACTTTTGCTTATTGCAAATCGGGGTAAAGTAGTCACACACAGCCAAATATACAAGGAAGTGTGGGGATATACCGAAGCCGGCGATCAACAAAACTTAAGAGTTTTTATGTCGAGTTTAAGAAGAAAATTAGAAAAAGATTCGAACTATCCGAGATTTATTTTAACTGAAATAGGAGTTGGATATAGATTTGCTTATGAATAATAATTAAACAAATTAATATACGACCAAAACTTAAATTAAGTTTTGGTCGTATATTAATCTTTGATGGTCTATCATGTATTTAAGTGTTTGAAGAAAACTTCATTATATTGTTTGAAGTTCCTAATACAATGATAATGTCATTTGTTTTAAAATAATAATCAATGCTTGGCAAAGTAATTATGTCGTTGTCATTTTTAATTATCAAAATATTGATATTATATTTTTTTCTTACATTGATTTCACCAATTGTTTTTCCAACCCAGCTTTGCATAATGGGAAGTTCATATATTGAATAATCATCAGATATTTCAAAGTAATCTAACACATTTTTTACACTACATCGTATAGCTAATTTTTCTGCCATATCTTTATCAGGATAAACTATTTCATCAGCACCGTTTTTTAACAAGAACTTTGCCTGTATGTCTCGGCTTGCTTTTGAAATTACATATTTAGCTCCCAAATCCTTCAGCAATGAAGTTATTTCCAAAGAAGACTGAAAATTGTCACCTATTGTTACAAAGCAAATATCAAAGTTGCTTACACCAATGGATTTTAATACTTCTTCTTTTGTACAGTCACCAATTTCAGCATCAGTTACCAATGGAGACATTTCAGTGATTACTTCTTCATCTTTATCTACAATCATAACTTCATTTTTTAAATCAATCAATTTCAGCGCTAAATGTTGTCCAAAAGCACCCATACCAATTATTAAAACTGATTTCATATATTGCACCATCCTTTGCATTAGCCTATACTTAATTTTTCAACCGGCTTCAAAATGGACACAGTTTCTTTTCGTTCACCAAATACCAGGGCCATGGATAAACTTCCAACTTTTCCAAAGTACATTAAAAAAATAATTATTGTTTTAGATAAATTGTTTAGATCAGGAGTAATTCCTGTTGTCAATCCGACAGTGCTTGCAGCAGAATAAACTTCAAACAACACTTGTTTAAGAGAAAAATTTTGTGTTGCGCAAATTATCATAACAGCGGATATTGTAGTTAATATATATATTACTGTGATAGAACATGCTTTTTTTATAGCTTCTTCTTCAATTCTTCTTTTAAATATAGAGATATCAGAAGTGTTTTTAGCAGAACATAATGCTCCAAATAAGAGTGCTACAAATGTAGTTGTTTTAATACCACCAGCTGTTGAACCTGGACTTCCGCCTATAATCATTAATATTATGGTAAGAAAACTCCCTGATTCCGAAAGTTTAGTTATGTCAATTGTATTAAATCCTGCAGTTCTTGGTGTCACAGATTGGAATAAAGATGCTAAAATCCTTTCTTTAATGTTCATGTTTATCATGCTGGTGTCAGCTTCAAATATATAAAACAGTAGTGCTCCTCCAAAAATCAGAATCGAAGTGGATAGCAAGACTATTTTTGTTTGAAGAAGGTATTTTTTAAAACAAAATTTACATATAAAAACATCATCCAATACTATAAATCCTATCCCTCCTATTACAATTAAAGACATTATTGTAATATTGACTGTAATATCTTCTGAATATCTCGTCAAAGATGAGAATTGTCCGTATTTTCCCATTATATCAAATCCTGCATTGCAAAAAGCAGAAACGGAATGAAACAACCCGTTATAGAATGCTTTCTTTAATCCCATTTCAGGATAAAATCTAACTGTTAGTATCAAAGTACCAAGGCTCTCAAACCAAAAAGTACCTTTCAATATTCTCTTGATGAGAAGTACTATCCCGCCTATTTTCATAGTGTTCGCTGATTCTTTTAATAGACGTCTTTCTCTTAATCCTATTTTTCTCCTGAGAAACATTGAAAATAATGTCACGACAGTCATAAACCCAAGTCCTCCAATTTGAATCAATAATAATATTGTCAACTGACCAAAACTCGACCAATGAGTGTATGTGTCATATACTACTAAACCTGTTACGCAAAAGGCAGAACCTGAAGTGAATAATGAATTTATAAAAGGGGTTGCTGTTCCATCCCTTGATGAAACAGGCAAACTTAATATAATAGCTCCTAACAGTATCATTCCGAGAGTGCACAAAGCTATAATTTGTGTGTAAGTCAACTTTAACCTTTTTATGAAAAGCATTAATTCACCCCCTATATTCTGTAACTATTTAATAGTGATGAAACAATTAAATCTGCTGTTAAATTTTCTTTAAGTAAATATGGGATTTGATTGTCTTCATAAATTTTCGTATTATATATTAAATTGCATATTGCAATATCCTGATTAATACCCATGAATTTTTTGCATATGGAACATATCATGAGGTTATCAAGATCATTTTCGCTAACAGCAATTAAATAGTCAAATGGGTCAGTAATTTCAAGTTGATACATATCTTGAATAATTTCAGCTGAAATATTTCGTTTTTTTAATACAGTAACTATTTCATTAATAATGCTAATATTGCCAATTATTAACGCTCTCTCTGAAATTAGATGCAGTGGTTTTTGAGATGCAGCATCATTAAACTCATTTGGATTTACTATAGCACTAAGTTTATTAATAAAAACAAAACCTGAAAAAAATATACAAATCATTGAAATAACTATTATAAAATCAACTAAATCTACTTTGCTCAATTTTATCACCTTCTTATTATATATATACCACGAAAGGCGTAAATTTGATGTTAAGATTTATAATGAATAGTTAAGATTGTATATAGATTTTCTCGTTGGCATTAAGATTGCGTTAAGATTTTACATATTGTATTGATTAATTGCTTTAGAGTGCTATAATGATTAAATTAATAAGTTAATAAGTTAATAAATTATTTATTTAATACGTCTAAAGACTCTCAAAAATAAATACAGAAAATTAAACTAACTTGAAAATAAATAAATTTTGGAGAATAAGATGAAACAGATAATTGTAATTGGATGCGGAAGATTTGGAACATCTGTTGCAAAAACATTAAATAAACTCGGACATGATGTAATGGTTGTAGATTGTGACTTTGAAAAAATTAAGGAGCTATCTGATTCAGTTACACATGCAGTTCAATTGGATACAATGGATGAAGCTTCTCTTAAAACAATGGGACTTAGAAATTTTGATGTAGCAGTTATAGCAATTGGTTCTAACATACAAGCCTCTATAATGGCAACGCTTATAACAAAAGAAGCAGGCATACCAATGGTTATTGCTAAAGCACAAAATGACATGCATGCGAAAATACTCAATAAAATTGGGGCGGACAAAGTTGTGTTCCCTGAAAGAGATATGGGCGTTCGTATAGCACATAGCCTTGCAACACCTAATATACTTGATGTAATAGAATTTTCACCGGATTACAGTATAATTGAAACCGTTGCATTGCCAGAATGGGACAACAAAACTTTAAAAGATCTAAAGTTTTCATCAACTTTTGGTTTAATGGTAATTGCAATAAAAAGGGGCAATGATATTAACATAACTCCATCCCCTGATTACGTAATAGATAAAAATGATTTGTTAGTAGTTTTAGGGCATCGAAAAAATTTATCAAGAATTCAAGGATAGAATTAAAATAGGGGCGACCTTTGGTCGCCCCTTCATATTTTAGTCAAATTTATAAAGCAATTCTCCATATCCTTTAGGTTCCATTTCATCTTTGAATTAATATCAATGATGCACTGTTGAATTAATATACTTTATATTTATATTTTTTGATCTTCAATTAATTCGTCAAACTCTACTTGTCCTATATGGCAATATCCATCCGGGTTTTTGTCTAAATATTTTTGGTGATATTCTTCCGCAACATAATAGTTCTGTAGCTCCATAACCTCAACAGCTAAGGGTTCTACATAATCATTTTGTAATTCATTTAATGATTCTTTAATAATATCATTATCCACTTCATCTACATAATATATACCTGTACGGTATTGTGTCCCTAAATCATTTCCTTGTCTATTTAGAGATACTGGATCAATTATTTTGTAAAATAGTTTTAATAAATCATCTAAAGCAATCTCCTCTGGGTTATATATCACCTTTACAGTCTCCGCATGGCCTGTATTTTTTCTGCATACATCTTCATATGAAGGATTTTCAGTAGTCCCGTTTGCATACCCAACTTCCGTCTTAACTACTCCATTTATTAATTCTAAATATTTTTCAGTACCCCAAAAACATCCTCCAGCTAAATATATTTCTTTCATAACACACCTCCCATTTTTATATATTTTACCATATATTTTGTATTTTCTACATAATTGTATTTAATATTCTTAAATTTATTCTTGACATTATATTCAAATATGCTAATATATGAATATAATAATATTAAGTAGTGAGGTCCACATGATAGATATTAGCAATAAAGAAAAAACAAAAAAAATCCTCGAAGAAAAAGCTGAAATGCTAAAAACCATAGCACATCCAGTTAGGCTTTGTATTTTAACATTACTTATAAAAGAAGAAAAAAGCAATGTAAGTGATATTCAATGCTGTATTGATGTTCCTCAGCCAACAGTTTCTCAACATTTAGCTAAATTAAAATCAGCAAATATTCTTTCATCTGAAAGAAATGGCACTGAAATAATTTATAAAATTAAAAATAAAGAAGTAAAACAAATAATTGAATTTATTTTGCAATAATAGGAGGATATGATGAGTAAAAAAATTGTAATAATAGGTGGAGTTGCAGGCGGTGCAACTGCTGCTGCAAGATTAAGAAGGCTTGATGAATCAGCAGAAATAATTGTATTTGAAAAAGGTTCATATATTTCTTATGCAAACTGTGGCCTTCCATATCACATAGGAGATGTAATAAAAGAAAGAGAATCCCTTTTATTACAAACCCCGGAAGCAATGCAAAAAAAATATAACGTAGATGTTAGAATCGATTCAGAAGTAATTAAAATAGATAAAGAAAATAAAAAAATATCAGTTAAAAAAGTAAAAACAGATGAAATTTATGAAGAATCATATGATAATTTAGTAATTTCCACTGGATCATCACCCCTTAAACCACCTATTGAAGGAATTAACTCTCCAAATATTTTTACACTTTGGACGATTCCTGATACTGATGAAATTAAGAAATTCATTGTAGAAAAAAAACCTAAAAAAGCTATAGTTGTTGGTGGTGGTTTCATAGGACTTGAAATGGCTGAAAACTTGCACCTTGCTGGTTTGGAAGTTACTGTTGCAGAAGCATTGGACCAAGTGATGGCTCCTGTTGATTATGAAATGGCACAGCTTGTTCAAAACAATATGGTTCAAAATGGTGTAAAATTATATTTAGGCGATGGTGTTTCTAAGTTTAAATCTGAAAATGGAAAGATAACAGTTACATTACAAAGCAAAACAGAATTAACAGCAGATTTAGTTATATTATCCATAGGCGTACGTCCAAACAGCCAATTAGCTAAAGAAGCAGGTCTTTCTATAAATCAACGCGGTGGCATAATAGTTGATAAATATTTAAAAACTTCTGACCCAAATATTTATGCTGTTGGTGATGCTATAGAAGTTGAAGATTTCATAGGAAAAGATAAAACAATGATTCCTCTTGCAGGCCCTGCTAATAAACAAGGAAGAATTTGTGCAGACAATATTTATGGAGCAAATGAAGAATATAAGGGAACTCAAGGAACGTCTGTTGCTAAAGTTTTTGACCTTACAGTTGCATCAACAGGTGTAAACGAAAAAACATTAAAGCGCTGGGGAAAAGAAGAAGGCAATGATTATTTAACTGCAACAATTTCTCAAAAATCTCATGCCGGTTATTATCCAGGTGCATCTGAATTAATACTTAAATTAATATTTTCACCTGATGGCAAAAAAATATTTGGTGCACAAATAGTCGGTGAAGAAAGTGCTGATAAAAGAATAGACACCATTGCAACTGCCATAAGATTAAATGGTAGCATATATGATTTAAAGGAATTAGAACTTGCATATGCTCCTCCATATTCATCCGCAAAAGACCCTGTCAATATGTTGGGATTCGTTGCAGAAAACATAATAGATAATAAGGTTTCTTTATGTAAATGGGATGATTTAAATCCTTCCAATGATATAGAAAACAATAAAATTGTACTTGATGTAAGAGAAGATGTTGAACGTTTAGTATTTTCAATACCAAATTCAGTAAATATTCCTCTTGGCGAACTTAGAGAATCATTATCAGAACTTAATAAAGAAAATGAAATAATTGTATTCTGTGCTGTTGGAGTTAGATCTTACAACGCTGCAAGAGTTTTAATGGGTAATGGATTTAAAAATGTAAAAGTATATCCAGGCGGAACTAATTTTTATAAATCAGTTTATTATAAATATTTTAATAGCGTAAATGATGATTCAAAATTTGTAAATTTATCAGATTTAAACCCTATAGATAATACTCCAAAACAAAAGGATAATGATATGTTAAAAGAAATTAAAGCATCTATAAAAGTTGATTGTAGCGGCATGCAATGTCCAGGTCCAATAATGAAAGTTTATGATACTATAAATAAAATAAATGATGGTGACATCATTGAAAT
>JARBUP010000101.1 GCA_029239575.1 Bacillota bacterium | reverse complement strand
AAACAATGGGGCTAAACCGCTTCGCTAATCGCGCCAAAACTGTTTTTCTTCTTTCGTACAATTCTACAAAATAACGTCTAACGTCTGGAAAAATACTATAATTTAATTACATACTGTATCGCATCAATTAGGCATTAAAAAATTAGTTTGTTTATAATAACCCAAATATGTCATTCTGAGCGGCAGCGAAGAATCTAAAAACTTTGAAAGTATAAGATTCTTCGCTACCGCTCAGAATGACAAAACTATAAAAAAATGGAGCACAGTTTTTACTATGCTCCATTTTTTTATAGTTTACTTTTTAAACTTCTAATATAGCTCCTCTGTTTCCAGATGTAACTAATGCAGCATATCTTGCTAAATATCCTGTTGTTATTTTTGGTTTTCTTGGCTTCCAATTTTCTTTTCTTCTTGCTAATTCTTCATCTGTTACAACAAAATCAATTGTGTTTTTGTTTATATCTATTTTAATAATATCGCCTTCTTCAACTAAAGCAATATTTCCACCAACTGCTGCTTCTGGTGAAACGTGACCTATACTTGCTCCTCTTGAAGCTCCTGAGAAACGTCCGTCAGTTATTAATGCAACTGAACCTCCAAGCCCTCTTCCCATTATTGCAGAAGTAGGGTTTAGCATTTCTCTCATACCAGGTCCGCCTTTTGGTCCTTCGTAACGAATTACTACTACATCACCTGCTACTATTTTTCCTGCATTTATTGCTTCTATTGCATCATCTTCACAGTCGAATACTCTTGCAGGTCCTTCATGAACAAGCATTTCTTCTGCAACTGCTGAACGTTTAACAACGCATGAATCAGGTGCAAGATTGCCTTTTAATACAGCAATACCGCCTGTTTGGCTGTAAGGATTTTCTATTGGTCTTATTATATCATGATTTGTATTTATACATCCTTCTATATTTTCACCAACTGTTTTTCCTGAACAAGTAATTAAATCAGTTTTTAATAAGCCCTTTTTATTAAGTTCATTCATAACTGCATAAACTCCACCTGCTTCATATAAATCTTCCATATAAGTGTCTCCTGCAGGAGCTAAGTGGCAAAGATTTGGTGTTTTAGCACTAATTTCATTAGCTATATCAAGATTTAAGTCATATCCTGCTTCATGTGCTATTGCTGGCAAATGAAGCATACTGTTTGTAGAGCATCCAAGAGCCATATCAATTGCTAATGCATTCATGAATGCATCTTCTGTCATTATATCTTTTGGTTTTATATCTTTTTTTACAAGATCCATGATTTGCATTCCTGCATGTTTTGCAAGTCTTATTCTTTCTGAATAAACTGCTGGGATTGTACCATTTCCTTTTAAACCCATTCCAAGTGCTTCTGTTAAACAGTTCATAGAATTAGCTGTAAACATTCCTGAACAAGAACCACATGATGGGCATGCATTATTTTCATATTTTTCTACTTCTTCAATAGACATATTGCCTGCATGATATGCTCCTACTGCTTCAAACATAGTTGAAAGGGAAGTTTTTTTACCATCAACTTTACCTGCAAGCATTGGTCCACCGCTTACGAATATAGTTGGGATATTAACTCTTGCAGCTGCCATTAATAATCCTGGAACATTTTTATCACAGTTTGGTACCATTACCAATCCATCAAATGCATGAGCCATAGCCATAGCTTCTGTTGAATCAGCTATTAATTCTCTTGTTGCCAAAGAATATTTCATACCAACATGTCCCATTGATATACCATCACATACTGCTATTGCTGGGAATACTACTGGTGTTCCACCAGCCATTGCAACTCCCAATTTTACTGCTTCTACAATTTTATCTAAGTTCATATGTCCTGGAACAATTTCATTATATGAACTAACAATACCTATTAAAGGTCTGTCCAATTCTTCTTTAGTATATCCCAATGCGTTGAACAATGAACGATGAGGTGCTTGTTGTACGCCTTTAGTTACTGCATCACTTCTCATAATGTACCTTCCTTTTATATATATTTAAATTTTTCATTATTTTGTATGTTTATATTAATAATTATTTTATCATATCTATTTTAATTTTACCAGTAATTTATAACAAAATATATGATTTTTATATACTAAATTGAAAAAATATGGAAGCTATGCTAATACTAATGTTTTTAAATCGCATACACAATAAATTATTTGTTAGTGTAAAATTTAAAGCTGTTTAAAAGGATTTTTAATTTAAATATTTTAATATACTTTATTTTTTAAAAATACTAAAAATTAGTTATTGCCTTACAATTTTATTTAATATATAATAAACATGTCTAAATTAAATATTAATGCATCAATATAATATGGATAATATGGATCCAAAGTTTCTACCAAACAACCGTAAATTGTTTGACTATTGAGTAATTCTTAATGTGAATTTTCACGTATATGATGCGAGTAGTTATAACTATTCGCTTTTTTTATTTTTACTATTCATAATTTTCCTATAAATAATGAAAATACTATAATACAAGAAATTAATTTTAAGAATATTAATAGTTTATATATTTAAGACAAATACTTAAATATGTTAGAAATATTAGGAGGATACTTAATGGATAAGTTTTTTAAACTTAAAGAAAACGGAACAAACATTTCTACAGAAATAATAGCAGGATTTACTACGTTTTTTGCCATGTCTTATATTATTTTTGTGAACCCCGCAATATTATCACAAACAGGCATGCCTTCTCAAGCAGTTTTTCTTGCAACAATAATAGCTGCTGCTGTTGGAACATTAGTAATGGGATTATTCGCAAATGTACCATATGCGCAAGCACCTGGTATGGGACTTAATGCATTTTTTACATATACTGTTTGTTTTGCTTTAGGATTTACTTGGCAACAAGCTTTAGCATTAGTTTTCATTTGTGGATTAGTAAATATTTTAATTACTGTAACAAAAATTCGTAAAAGCATAATAAAATCAATACCAGAAAGTTTACAAAATGCAATAAGCGGAGGTATTGGAATATTTATAGCTTATATAGGTTTAAAAGGTTGTGGTTTTCTACAATTTATATCTGAAACAGGAAGCTTACTATCTATTAATAATGAACCTTTTACTTCAGATGGAACTTTTAGCGGAATATTTTCTGTAGTTTCTAATGGAGGAATTGTTCCTGGACTTGTAGAATTCACTGACCCTACATCACAACTTGCACTTATTGGACTGTTAATTACAATTATTTTATATATTAAAAATGTTAAAGGTGGAATCCTTATAAGTATTATATTAACAACTTTAATTGGAATTCCTTTTAAAGTTGTTGATGTTTCTTCAATAAGTTTAACTTCAGGAAGTATCAGTCAAGCATTTTCTGATTTGCAAATTACATTTGGAGCAGCATTTGGCAAAGAAGGAATGCAATCTTTGTTTACAGATGCCTCACGTATACCTTTAGTTATCATGACAGTTTTTGCTTTTAGTTTATCAGATGTATTTGATACTATAGGAACATTTATAGGAACTGGCCGCCGTGCTGGTATATTTAGTGCAGAAGATCAAAATTCTCTTGAAACAAGTACTGGATTTAAATCTAAAATGGATAAAGCATTGTTTGCAGATGCAATAGCAACTTCTGTTGGAGCTATCTTTGGAACATCTAATACTACAACATATGTTGAAAGTGCTGCTGGTATAGGAGCTGGTGGACGTACTGGATTAACAAGCGTAGTTACTGCTATTTTATTTTTACTTTGCATTTTATTAACACCAATTGCAGGTATAGTACCTTCAGCTGCAACATCTCCAATTTTAGTTATAGTTGGTATAATGATGATATCTTCATTTGCTAAAATTAACTGGGAAAACCCTGAAGAAGCAGTTCCAGCATTTTTCGCTTCAATATTTATGGGATTATGTTACAGCATTTCTTATGGTATAGCTGCAGGTTTCATCACTTATTGTTTAATTAAAGCTTTAAAAGGAAAATTTAGTGAAGTTCATCCTATATTATTTGTTTCAACACTATTATTTATTTTAAACTTTATTGTTCTTGCTATATTATAGTTCTTTTACCAAAGTTGCGATAAGTCGCAAACTGGTACTAATAAATTTCAATATTATAAATACAAAGAGCTACCTATGCAAATAGGTAGCTCTTTATTATTTTAGTTTTTGTCGTTTTTGATGTTTTTTAATTTATACTTGCACATATTAAAGAACAAAAACTGTATTTTCTTCATAATTAATTATACACAAATGAAATAAATATTTAAAACAATGCAATTCGACATGAAATGTACATGTTTTTAATATTTTTTTTATTTTTTTTGCAACTTTTTGTTTACAAGTTGCATTTTAGGTGATATAATAAAGCATAATAAAAATTACGGAGGAAATAAAGATGGAAACTAAAATGAAAGACATTAAGGATGTTGTTGCAAAAATGACTTTAAAAAAATGCGGAGCAGTAACTTGTATATTTAATGTAGATAGCAAGTGTAGCCAAAATGAATGCGAACTATTTGAAACAGGCTTAAAACAAGAAGATTAATATTAAATTATATCAAAATAAAATATTTGGAGGTAGATTATGAGTTTAATAATAAAAGATATTAAAGATGTTGTTTCTAAAATGACTCTTAATAAATGTGGAGTTATAACTTGCATTTATAATGTTGATAGCAGATGCAGTCAAAATGTATGTGAATTACACGAAAGAGGACTAAAAAAAGAAGAAGATTAATATTAAATTATAATAAAAAAAATTTAGGGGGTGAATTATGGGTATGATAATAAAAGATATTAAAGAAGTTGTTTCTAAAATGACTCTTAATAAATGTGGAGTTATAACTTGCATTTATAATGTTGATAGCAAATGCAGTCAAAATGCATGTGAATTACACGAAAGAGGACTAAAACAGGAAGAAGACTAAAATGAGCGATTATTATATATGAAACGGAAGAATTCAATTTATTGTTGATATTCTTCCGTTTTATTTTTATATTCTATTATTTAAGCAACTTCTTTTTCTTCTAAAGATTTTATAGCCGCTATAGCATCCCAATAAAAATTGTCTTCTCCTACCAATTCAGTTAATCCTGAACGATCAAACATTTCTTTTACATCTGATTGAACACCACAAAACAATATATTTACATCATTTTCTTTAAAACTTTCAACTAACTCTTTAAATTCTGTAACTGCAGATTGATCTATACTGGTAACAGCTCTCATAGAAAAAATTATATTTTTAGTATCATCTAATTTTTCAAGAGTTTTAGTAAATTTGTCCTTAGTAACGAAAAATAAAGGTCCTGTTAAATATACCATTTTAGTATAAGTATGATCCGCAGTAATATCATGACCTCTCATCCTTTTTATATCAACTTGGCTAATATCTATTTTAAGTTCACAATTTTTAGTTACAAATAATAAAATTGCCATAAAAACTCCAATAACAATTGCAATTGTAAGGTCAAACATTACTGTAGCTGTCATAGTAACTACAAATTCAATCATGGAAGTTCCAAATTTATTCTTAAATATATATTTAATTTCATTCCACTCGTTCATTCTCCACGCAGTCATTATTAAAACACCTGCAAGTGCTGCTAATGGAATTTTTGACATTATAGGTCCTAATAAAAACATAGAAGCAAGAAGTCCTAAGGAATGAAATATACTAACAAAACGTGTATTTCCACCCGATTTAATTGCAACACTTGTACGAGCTATTGCTGCTGTCGCAGGAACACCTCCAAAGAATGGAATAATTACATTGCCTATTCCCTGTGCAATCAATTCCCTGTCAGCATTTAGTTTTTCATTTTTCATTTTACCAGCTGAAGCACCACAAAGTAAGCTTTCTATCATTCCCAACATAGCAATACTAACTGCAGGGCCTAATAAAATTTTAATTTGATTTAATGAAATTGCATTAAATGTTAATCTGTTTTGAGGTAGTAATGTTCTTGGAATATCTCCTACTATATTTACAGGTAAATTTACTAAAGAATTTATAGCTAAAGCGATTATAATTCCAGCTAATGAAGATGGAAATTTTGAATTCCATTTCTTAGGCCATAAAATCATTATAGCAATTACTAAAAGCCCAAATAATATTGCGTAAAGATTAGGTGAAAAACCAAGTTCTCCGTAAGAAAGCAATTTTTGTACTGCATTTTCCCCTTCGGATACAGTTCCAAAAAAGTTATCAACTTGTCCTAAAGCAATTATGATTGCAATTCCTGATGTGAAGCCTGTTATAACGGATGAAGGTATAAATGACACGAGTTTTCCAAAATGAAACGCTGCAGCAATTAAAAGCAATATTCCCGAAATAACTCCAGCCATAAAAACTCCATCAATACCATGTTTAATTGAAAGCGAAAGTAATATAGCCGTCATAGCACCTGTCGGCCCTGATATTTGATAAGAAGCACCTGATAACCCACCGATTAAAATACCAGCAATTATAGCTGTTATAAGCCCAGATGCTGCATCCGCTCCAGAACTCACTCCAAACGCAAGTGCAAGAGGAAGTGCAACCGCCGTGACTGTCAACCCAGCCATCACATCCTGCGATATTTTTTTACCATTGTAATTTTTAAATTCAAGTTTTAAATCTTGAATAAACTGTGTTATCATCTCTGTCTCCCCTATTAATTTATTTTATGCATTATGATTATTTAATTTTTCTTTTGCGAATTATTATTAAATTTATAATTTGAAACCGAACATAATTTAACAATATGTATAACATTTGCAATACTTATATCACAATGCTGATGATTTATGAATACAGTTTATCACATCAATAAAATTTTAACAACAGAAATATAAAAAAGGCGCTGGATTTCCAACACCTTTTTATGAAAACATTTACTTTTTAAAATTGTATACCGCATAAAAACAAATTTTATAAATATTATAATTTTTTTACATTTATTAAATATTCAAGTGCTTAATCATTAAAATAAACTTTAATATCTCCTATTTTAATATAATCAATTGTTAAAACATCCACTGGTTTTTCAAATATCATATTAATAGAAGCTGAAAATGCATTACTGCTTGATCCAGAACTGATACTCTTAATATTTGAACCATCTTTCAATACAACAGAAACTTCATCTAATATATTATTATGTTGAGGGTTATCTATATTATCTATTAAATTATTTTTTAATTCAACATTTAAAGATATAGGAGATAATTTTACATTTTCAATCTTATATCTTTTTCCCTCTAACTCAACTTCTTTATTAACATTTATTTTTTTTGATGAATTTTTATAATCAGCTTTAAAAGAAACATCCCAATTACCTTCAGTATTTTTAGTTTCTTTCATTATTGAATATTTAAAATCATAATTTTTAAGCTCTTCCATATTTTTTATATTAAAACTGTAATAATCATATATGTTATTCCAATCTGAATCAGTGAATAAAATATCTCCGTATAAAATGTCATCAGGGTTATTTTTGTTTACAAAATAAAGTTCACTTATATATTCATCAGTATTTAAAGTATTAACTGCAAATCTTATACACAGCCTTCCTTCTGCAAAACCTATATTATCCACAGATATATGATTATTATCATCCAATATAATATTTTCCTGTTTGAAAGGAAGTATTTCATTAGGTATTAAACTGTTCATATATTCAATTTTTTGTTTTTCTTCCTCAAGCATATCACTTGTGATAGGTGTTAGCGACTTTTTAGTATTTTTTGTGAGGCTTTGTTTTATAAATTCTTCATTTTCAGATAAAAAGTTAAAGGGCTCAAATTTATCAAGCTCTATTATACTGTATTCCGCAAAATTATTAATTTTCAAAGTCATTTTTTTATTAACCGCCTTTTTAGCCGTGTTTCCGATTAATACAAATGTAGCTTTATTATCTTTTTCATTATCATCTTCAATTTTATAATATGTGTATCCGCCTGAACTATTAAAATCAAGGTTTAAATCTTCAAATTCAATATAATTTATATTTTCGAAACTTTCGCCACTTTCATTAATTAGTTCAAATATAATGTAAAATGAGTTTTCATCACCCAACATATTTGCGACATTTAATGTAATCCCGTTGTTTGAATACTCTTTATTTATTTCAGTTCCTATTTCATTTACATATTTAATATTTTCACCAAAAAGTTTATAATAAACATTTGATATTCCGCCCTGTGCAAATACTACAGCAAATGAAAGTACTAAAGTCATTGCAGCTGCTAAAGGTAAAATCAACCTTTTTTTTGTTGATTTTTTATTTGTTAATCCTAATTTTTCTAATGTGAGATTTTTTATCCTTAATTTTTCTATTTCTGACATGCTATCTTCTTTTATATTTAAATTCTCATCTATAATGTCATAATCATTTAAAAGATCATTTATTTTTTTCATAAATTTTATCAATCCTTTCTTTTCTTTTATATAATAATTCCGTTATTAATTAGAGCTTGCTTTAATACTTCCTTACCCCTATATAGCTTGTTTTCCACTGTTTTTGGATTTATATCCAAAGAAAATGCTATATCTTTTACAGATTCATATAAATAATACCGTCTAATAAATATATCTTTGTCCGGCTGGGGTAAGTTTTTTAATGTATCTTTAATAATTTTTTTATTTATAGATTTTGTCACTTCATCATTTAAATCAATATTAAACTCTAAATCTTCTTCTAATGTTGTTGCCAAATTCTTTTTAATTTTTCTATTATAAGTATTAATGCTAATGTGACGTGCAATTGATATTATATAATTTTTAAATATCCCTTTTTCTTTGTTAAAATTATTAATTGATTTCCAAAGTTCAACAAATACATCGGACACACATTCCTCTATATCCTGCTGATTTTCATATCCAAGAATCCTTGTTACTATTGTTTTTACTAATGCTCCATAAATATCTATTGCGCAGGACAAACCCTTGGATGGATTTTTCTTTAAAAGCTTAACTAATTTATCATCATTCATTATTTCCTCCGTAAATTCTTTACCTATTTATATATTCACGTAATTTTTACTTTTCACTCACTTTATTTTAAATAAATTTATAAAAACCTTTTTAT
>JARBUP010000100.1 GCA_029239575.1 Bacillota bacterium | reverse complement strand
AGCAAACTAATTACATTTGTACTATTTATCGGTGCATTGCCAATATAAATTGCTAAAACTAATGAAGCTAAACCCATACTTAATGTTTGGCCAACAGTACGAGAAGCTCCGAGAATTCCTGAAGTTATGCCATAATATTTTTTCTCCACTGAGCTCATAACAGCATTGGTGTTTGGAGAAGAGAATAAAGCAAAACCAAATCCCATAATTAACAAAGCTGTAATAATGTATGGTATGCTTGTAGTTTCATTTAAGAAAATAAAAAATGATAATCCAACTGTTGTTAAAGCCATGCCAATGGATGCAACTCTTTGAGGTTCGATTTTATCTGAAAAAAACCCTGCAACTGGCGAAAATAAGGTCATAACTATTGGTTGAGCTATAAGTATAAGGCCAGCTTTTGTAGGTTCGAAACCTTTTATGTATTGTAGATAAAGACTTAAAAGGTAGCTAAGAGCAAATGTTGCACTATAATTGATCAACGCAGCAAGAGATGAAAATGTAACTACTTTATTGTTTTTAAATAAGGACATATTAAGTATGGGATGAGCTGTTTTGTTTTCGTAATATCCAAATAATATCATAGCTAAAATTCCTATTGCAATAAGAATTGGTCCAAATGTAGAACGTATTAGAGAAAATCCTAATATGATTCCTAAAAGTGATATACCATAAATCACTGAACCAATGAAGTCAAATTTTTCACCCTTTGCCTCTACCCATTCCTGTTTTAAGTTAATTAACGAAATTACAACTGCTACACCTATAAATGCGCTAACAAAAAATATGCTCCTCCAACCAAAATATTTTGTTAGAAGTCCTCCTAAATAAGGTCCTGTTGACAAGCCAGTATATGTCATTGCAACATTTAATCCGAGAGCTTTTCCTCTTGCCCCAGCTGGGAATACAGATGTTAATATGGATACTACAGTAACAGAAATGGTTGCGCCGCTTATACCTTGTAAAGTTCTTGATAAAATAAGCATTGCAGGATTAAATGATATACCACAAAGTATTGATGCTAAAGTAAATGCTGTCATACCCAATAAAAGAAGTTTTTTTCTACCTAAAATATCTGCTAATCTCCCAAAAGGCAAAATAAAAATTGCTGTAGCCAAAGTAAAAGAAAGAGCAATCCAATTAAGCAAAACTGAACTAAGTAAAAACTCTTTGCTTATAGTGGGCAAAGCAATATTGATCGATGAAACCATAAATGGCACTATAAATGCACCTAAGCTTGTAGCTATCATTATAATTTTTTTCAATTTATCATCCATATAAATACACCTCAATTCTTTCTATATTATTATAGTAATATATTACAAATAAACCAGAAATATAAAGTACATAATTAAATTATATATTATCAAATGATTATAATCAATTAGTTTTAATATTGTTAAATAATTCGAAATTATTAAAGAATAATTAAAAATTAACTAAATTATATTTTTAATTTTTACAAAACAAAAAATTAATATAAAAAACAATTGACATATATTTATAAATAGTATAATATTATTTTAAATAGCAAAGGCGCTGTAGGAATACCTACAGTGCCTGTTTTTTTATTAAGATCCTGAGGGGATTCTTAGTTTGCACAATGGCGTGCATATACAAAAATGTATATGTGCGCTTTTTTATTTATAAGTTTATTATATTAAAAATTCTTGGAGGAAATTATGAAAAAAAGATCGTATTTACTATTATTTATTGTTTTGGCTATATTACTATTACAAACAACTGCTTTTGCATTAACGGATGAGATTATTACTGATACTGGAGACACAGCTTTTGTAATGATATGCGCTGCACTTGTGTTTTTCATGACTCCTGGTTTAGCACTTTTTTATGGAGGTATGGTAAGAAAGAAGAATATATTAAACACCATGATGAATTCCTATGTAATTATTGGATTAATATCTATACAATGGGTCGTTATTGGATATTCACTATCTTTTGGAACAGGTAATGGTGGATTGATTGGAAGTTTTGACTGGATTGGTCTTAATGGTATTGGAGCAGATCCAAACTTGGATTATGCTGCAACTATTCCACATAGTGCTTTTGTGATTTATCAAATGATGTTTGCTATTATTACACCAGCTTTAATAACCGGAGCTTTTGCAGAAAGATTGCGTTTCTCAGTGTTGTTGATATTCTCTCTTATCTGGTCAACTTTGGTTTATGATCCGCTTGCTCATATGGTATGGGGAATTGGAGGATTATTAAGAAATCTTGGTGCATTGGATTTTGCAGGAGGAAATGTGGTACATATCAGTTCAGGTGTTGCAGGACTGGTGATCGCCATTGTAATTGGTAAAAGAAAAGATTTCAAATCAGTACCAATTGTACCGCACAATATACCCTTTATTGTAATTGGAGCATCCATATTATGGTTCGGATGGTTTGGATTTAATTCAGGAAGTGCGTTAGGTGCAAATGGTTTAGCAGTTAATGCATTCCTTGTTACAAATACATCGGCTGCATCTGCCATGATTTCTTGGATTGTAATTGAATGGATCGTACAGGAAAAACCAACATTGCTTGGTGCAGCTACAGGTGCTGTTGTAGGTTTAGTAGCTATCACACCTGCAGCAGGTTATGTTAACGCAATGTCATCTATTATTATTGGATTGTTGGTCAGCCCAATATGCTTTTTCTTTATCAGTTTTGTAAAGCAAAAGTTTGGATATGATGATTCATTGGATGCTTTTGGTTGTCATGGTGTCGGTGGTATATGGGGCGCTCTTGCAACAGGCTTATTTGCTTCAAAGGATATAAATCCTGCTGGTGCAAACGGACTGTTTTATGGAAATCCATCGCAATTGGGAATTCAAGCACTGAGTGTTGTATTTACTATAGCCATGTCTGCAATACTAACATTTGTAATTATTAAAGGAATTTCTCTTTTTATGAAACTAAGGGTTGAAGAAAGCGATGAGGATGAAGGTCTTGATATAGCACTTCATGGCGAAAATGCTTATGCTGATTTCCTACCTGCATTTGCCAATGCATCTTATGGAAGCAGTATACCAGAAATTCAATTATTAAAGAACGAAAATGATGAAACTATTCCAGTGGAAATTATTAATAAGAAACGTAATAAAGGCATTAAAATGACAAAAGTAGTTATTATAACAAATCAAAATAAATTTACAGAACTAAAAGATGAGATGAATAAAATAGGTATTACAGGTATGACGGCTATTAATGTACTTGGCTGTGGTGTTCAAAAAGGATATTTTGAATATTATAGAGGAGTTAAAGTTGATATGAATCTTCTACCAAAGATTCAAATTGAAATAGTTGTATCAAAAGTACCTGTAAGATTAGTTATAGAAACAGCAAAGAAAGTTTTGCATACAGGGCATATAGGCGATGGCAAAATTTTTGTATATGATGTGGAAAATGCAGTTAAAATTCGAACAGGTGAAGAAGGATATGATGCTTTGCAGGATGAAGCAGATATGGATGAAAATATTTTAACAGATGCAATTTAAGTTTCCTTAATTAAAAAGTTATTATTAAGTTTACTATAAAGTAAAATTTAATGCACAATGGCGTGTATATACATCAATAAAGTATATACACGTTTTTATATATTAATAAATAATTATATTATAGGAGGTAGTATTATGTATTCATCAGTAGATACCATATGGGTATTATTAGGAGCAGCATTAGTTTTTTTTATGCAGGCAGGTTTTGCAATGGTAGAGACAGGTTTCACAAGATCTAAAAATGCAGGTAACATTATTATGAAAAACACACTGGACTTTACCATTGGCACAATAGCATTTTGGGTTTTAGGTTTTGGATTGATGTTTGGTACATCAATTCTTGGATTTGTAGGTACACCGGACTTTTTTGTTAGTGGAGATTACTCTTCGACTATTCCTACAATGGCATTTTTCATATTCCAAACTGTATTTAGTGCAACAGCAGCAACAATAGTGTCTGGAGCAATGGCAGAAAGAACTAAATTTATTTCATATTGCATTTATAGCTTAGCAATAAGCGCCTTTATTTATCCAATATCAGGCCACTGGATATGGGGTGGTGGATGGCTTTCACAATTAGGTTTTCATGATTTTGCAGGTTCTACAGCAGTTCATATGGTTGGTGGTGTAGCAGCATTTTTAGGAGCAAAAGCTCTTGGACCTCGTATTGGAAAATTTGATGATAATGGAAATCCAAAAGCTATACTTGGGCATAATTTAACTATTGGAGCTTTAGGAGTATTTATATTATGGTTTTGTTGGTTTGGATTTAATGGTACTTCAACTATTTCAATGACAGGTGATGATAGCATTTTGGCTGCATCCACAATATTTGTTACTACTAATATGGCAGCAGCAGTAGCTACTACTACAGCTATGATCATAACTTGGATAAGATATAAAAAACCTGATGTATCTATTACACTTAATGGTGCTTTAGGAGGTTTAGTAGCTATAACTGCAGGCTGTGATGTTGTATCTGTAGCTGGAGCAGCAGCAATAGGATTTATAGCAGCCTTTATAATAGTATTTGGAATAGAATTTCTTGAAAAGAAGCTTAAAATAGATGATCCAGTGGGGGCAGTTCCAGTTCACGGCATGTGTGGAGCTACAGGTACAATTTTAACTGGAGTTTTTGCAGTTGATGGCGGCTTGTTATACGGCGGAGGTACAGGAATGTTATTAACTCAAATAGTTGGTGTATTAGCGGTTGTTGCTTGGGTAGGCATATCTATGACTATTGTGTTTAAATTAATTGATAAAACTGTAGGGTTGCGTGTGCCAGCTGAAGAAGAAATAACTGGACTTGATGTTGTTGAGCATGGATTATTAAGCAGCTATGCAGATTTTATGCCTACATTTTCACCAGCAGTTTCATATGCAAGTAATTTATCACCAATTCATTTAATGAAAAATGAAGATGATATAACAGTTCCAGTTGAAGTAATTAAAATGAAATCTTCTAAAGAAGTTAAAATGACAAAAGTAGTAATTATTATGAACCAAGATAAATTTACTGTTCTAAAAGATGCTATGAATAAAATAGGTATTACTGGGATGACTGCAGTAAATGTGCTTGGATGTGGTATCCAAAAGGGATATTCTGAATATTATCGAGGTGTAAAGGTTGATATGAATCTTCTCCCAAAACTTCAGGTTGAAATAGTTGTAAGCAAAGTTCCAACAAGATTAGTAATTGAGACAGCTAAGAAGGTCTTACAAACAGGTCATATAGGTGATGGAAAAATCTTTGTTTATGATGTGGAAAATGTAGTTAAAATCCGTACAGGTGAAGAAGGCTATGATGCTTTACAAGATGACGATGTGGAAATAAACAAAAATGATAAATCAGAAAACAAAATGTTAACAGATGCTATATAGAAACATAATTATTTTTCTCATACTTAAAAAAGCTTTTGCATATGCAAGAGCTTTTTTAAATTTATTTTTTAATTTATTTATTTTTTAATTTTAATTTTCTCTAAAGGTAACACTGTTGGGCCTTCCAATATATTTCCTTTAATATCATATCTTGAGCCGTGGCATTGGCAATCCCATGTTTTTTCTGCTTCATTAAATGTTACTGCACATTTTAAATGCCTACAAATAGGATTAATACAGAAATAATCTCCTTTTTCATCCTTGTAAACTCCTACTTTTTTGCCGTTATAATCAACAATTTTTCCTTCTCCCATTTTAACATCAAATATTTGATCATATATAGGCATTACTCTTTTTGCAAATCCAGTTACAATGTTTCCTACTGATGAGGCAAATTCTTTAGCTGATTGAAGAGGTGTAATTCTTGATGGATTGAACACTTCTGAATAATCATCTTCTTTTCCTAAAATTCTATTTGAAATAATTAATGCAGCAGCTGCTGAATGAGACATTCCCCATTTTTTAAACCCTGTTGCAACATATATATCCTCTATATTGTTTGAGTATTTTCCTATATAAGGTATATGGTCATATGTCATGCAGTCCTGAGTTGACCATTTATTTATTATTTGATAATTTTTAAAATTCTGTTTTAAAAATTGCTCAAGTTCTTTATAAGAATCTTCTTCGTTATCTTTTGCTCCTACTTTGTGATTGCCTCCAGCAAGGAGTAATACCGGCCCTGAATTAGAAAAATGATATTTCATTGAACGTATTGGATCATTTATATTAATGAACATTCCTTCAAATGCTTCTCTTTCAGTTGTAGCTGCTATAATATAGGACTTTTCTTGGTATAGTCTTAAGAAAAAAAGTCCAAAATCATTGTCAAATGGATAATGGGACGAAACAATAATTTTATTTGCATAAATATTTCCACAATCGGTTTTTATAACATATTCATAGTTTTTATTATCTTCTTGATTTCTTTCTATGTTTAATGCTCTTACTTCTTCATATAATTCACATTTAGAGTCTTTTATAATATTGAGTAGGCTGTACAAATATTTTAAAGGGTTAAATTGATATTGTCCTTTTATTCCTATTGCTCCTTCAACATTTATTGGTAAAGGAACTTCATTGGTATAAAATCCATTTATATTAAGTTTTTCATATGCATGTAATTCTTTTTTTAACTGATCAATTTCATTTATGTCAGTAGTATAAACATATGCTGTTTGTTCTTTAAAATCGCATTCAATATTGTTGTCGGATACAATTTTTTTAATTAAATTTATACCTTCTTCATTTGCTTTTAAATATTGTTTTGCTTCTTCTAAACTAAAACTATTTATTAAATAATCATAAATTAAATCATGCTGAATTGTTATTTTGGCAGTTGTGTAGCCTGTTGTACCAAATCCAATTTTGCTTCCTTCTATTATCCCTATTTTATTATTTGAATCTTTAAGCAAATATGCAGTATTTAAGCCTGTTAAACCAGCACCAATTATTAATATATCGAATTCTTTATTATTTATTTCGCTTTTATTAGCTGTACTATCATTTTTTTTATGTGATGTTTCATGCCAATATGAATGTCTTGGATGTTCCATGAAATTCCTCTTTTCTGTATTTTTTATGTGGACATAATTTAATTGCGTATAATATATATTGTTTCTGAAAAACTGGGATAATATACAAAAATATTTTCTTGACTTTGCATTTAATTTATAATATTATATTTGCATACTAAAAACATAATTTTGTTTTTATAACAGTCGTAAATACATTTAAAAAATAATATAAACAGTGATTGGAACAGTAACTGTATAAAATAATTTAAGAGAAATAATCATTTTGGTGGGAGATTATAATTATATTACAGTGAATATCATCCATGAGTTTAATTTCTGAAATATCAGTAAGAAATTACGTATATATGCGTTAAATTATAGAGATTCACATTCTATGTGTAATTTGGGTGGTACCGCGGAAATTTTCGTCCCATGTCGTTTGACATGGGATTTTTATATTCTAAAAGGGACAACATGAGGCAAAGTGGACGGTCTGAGACCTATGAAAAAGTCTATTTTTGTCATCCTGAACGTAGTGAAGGATCTTTATTGGGTCCGTCCCTAAAAGTACACTTAACAAAGCTATAAATAAATTAAATTATATATAAAAAATAAACGGAGGAAAAAATGAAACAATTCAAGGATATATCGAAAGCTTCATATAAAGAAAATGAACATGACATATCAGAATATTGGAAGCAAATAGATCTTTTGCACCAAAGCGTTGAAACAAGACAGAACAATGCCCCATTTGTATTTTATGAAGGACCCCCTACAGCAAATGGAAAACCTGGAATACACCATGTTATTGCAAGAGCATTAAAAGATTCAGTATGCCGTTACAAAACTATGGAAGGATTCCAAGTAAAAAGAAAAGCAGGATGGGATACTCACGGACTTCCTGTTGAAATCGAAGTTGAAAAACAACTTGGTCTTAAAGATAAACAAGAAATCGAAAATTATGGTTTAGCAGCATTCAATGAAAAATGTCGTGAATCTGTTTTTACTTATGAAAGTCAATGGAGACAAATGACTGAAAGAATGGCTTATCTAATAGATTTGGATAATCCATACATCACTTTAGACAACAATTATATAGAGTCTGAGTGGTGGATTCTTGATAAAATGTTTAAAGATAACATGATTTATGAAGGTCATAAAATACTTCCATACTGTCCAAGATGCGGAACTGGCCTTGCTTCTCATGAAGTAGCTCAAGGATATGAAGAAATAAAAACAATGACTGCATATGTTAAATTTAAGAAAAAAGATGCGGACGAATTTTTCTTAGCATGGACAACAACTCCTTGGACATTATTATCAAATGTTGGTTTAACTGTTCATCCTGAAGTTGATTATTTAAAAATAAGAACAAAGGATACTGAAGAAGCACAAGGAGAAGTTTTATATATTTCAAAACCTTTAGTTGATAAAGTTATAAAAGAAGAATATGAAGTATTAGCTGAAATGAAAGGTAAAGATTTAGAGTTCATGGAATATGAACAACTTATGCCTTATGTTGAAGTTCCTACTGATAAAAAAGCATTCATCGTTACATGTGCTGATTATGTTACTACTGAAGATGGTACTGGTATAGTTCACACTGCACCTGCATTTGGTGAAGATGACTATAACACAGGAAGAAGATATAACCTTGCAGTTTTAAATCCTGTTGATGATTCAGGAAGATTCAGAGGTACTCCATGGTCAGAAATGTTTGTTATGGATGCAGACCCAGCAATTATAAAATGGTTAAAAGAAGAAAATAAACTTTACAAAAAAGAAGCAGTTCTTCACAATTATCCTCACTGTTGGAGATGTCATACACCACTACTTTACTATGCTCGACCAAGCTGGTACGTAGAAATGACTAAATTAAAAGATAAATTAATAGAAAATAATAATACTGTTGAATGGTATCCTGATTTTGTTGGTGAAAAGCGTTTTGGAAACTGGCTTGAAAATTTAAATGATTGGGCTATATCAAGAAGCCGTTATTGGGGAACACCATTACCTATATGGAGATGCGAATGTGGCCACAATGAGAGTATAGGTTCAAGAAAAGAGTTAGCTGAAAAAGCAGTTGAAGAAATTGATGAAACAATTGAACTTCATAGACCATATGTGGATGATGTTCATATTGTTTGCCTTTGCTCAACAACATTATCCATTTGAAAACAAAGAAGAATTTGAAGCATCATTCCCAGCAGATTTCATATGCGAAGGAATTGACCAAACAAGAGGATGGTTCTATTCATTAATAGCTATATCGACTTATATTAAAGGTCAATCACCATATAAAAGAGTTTTAGTTAATGATTTAATTCTTGATAAATTCGGTAAAAAAATGTCTAAATCAAAAGGAAACACAGTTGATCCATTTGATTTATTCGATAAATATGGAGCGGATGCTTTAAGATGGTATTTATTATATGTATCACCTGCATGGTCTCCTACAAAATTTGATGAAGATGGATTAAAAGAAGTATTAAGCAAATTCTTTGGAACAATTAAAAATGTATATACATTCTTTGCTTTATATGCAAACACAGATTCAGTAAATCCAAAAGAATTCTTTGTTGAATATGCGAACAGACCTGAACTTGATAGATGGATTTTATCTAAATACAATAATTTAGTTAAATCAGTTCGTGGAAGCATGGGAGTATATGATCATTGTAAATCAGTAAGAGCTATTCAAGAATTTGTAAATGAAGATTTATCAAACTGGTATATCAGACGTTCAAGAAGAAGATTTTGGGCAACAGAACTTACTGAAGATAAAAAGGCAGTTTACAATACAACTTATGAAATATTAGTTGGAATTGCACAGCTTACAGCACCATTTGCACCATATTTATCAGAAGAATTATATAGAAATTTAACTGGGGATATTTCGGTACATTTAAGCTATTACCCAGAAGTTTCAGTTGAGTTAATAGATGAAAATGTAGAAAAAAGAATGGACCTTGTAAAAGAATTAGTTAAACTTGGAAGAGCTTCAAGAGAAAATTCTAAAATAAAAGTAAGACAGCCAATAGGAAAAATCCATATAGACGGAAAATACAAAGAGCTTATATCTGATTTAGTTCCATTAATAATGGAAGAATTAAATGTTAAAGATGTAATATTTGAACATGACTTAAGCGAATTTATGGACTTCTCTTTAAAACCTAATTTCAAACTTGCAGGACCTAAATTAGGAAGTAATGTTAAAGCATTTGCAGGTGCATTGGCTAAAGCTGACTCTAAAGAAATAATAAATGCAGTTAAATCAGGTGAAAAATATGAACTTGAAGTAAACGGACAAATAGTTGAACTTGATGAAGAAATATTAGATATCCGTATTTCTGCTAAAGAAGGATATAATGTTTCTACTGAAAACAATTTGTTTACTATTTTAGATACACATTTAACTGAAGAGCTTATAAATGAAGGATATGCAAGAGAATTTATTTCTAAAGTTCAACAAATGAGAAAAAGTAATGGATATGAAATGATGGACAGAATTCAAATATTCTACAAAGGCACTGAGGAAATAGACAGAGCAATAGAAGATTTTATGGATTATATCAAATCAGAAACATTAGCTATTTCAGTAGAAAAATCAGAAGAAGAAAACATGGAAGTTCAAAACTTAAACGGAATTGATACTGCTATGAAACTTGAAAAAGTACAATAAACTTAATAAAAAAGCGATCATTAAAAAATGGTCGCTTTTTTATTATTGATTATTAATAATTATTCAAAATAAAAAGTGCAAAAATCGTAATTTTGATAGAAATTAAATTGTTATTCAAATTTCAATTATAAGTAGGATTTATTGGCTAATTTATTAAAAATATTTTGCATTTCATCGGATTTGGATACACTTTTGTCAGAGTATTTGTTAAATAATAATGCAAAAATATATTTTTATGCTTTATATAATTGTCTGTACATTATATATATAGCATTACGTGTTAAAATGTATGGATTATTTTTTTAATATTTTTATTGTTAAAAGCTTTAATTTATCGTTAACCATGAATAAAATAATGGTTGACAACATTTATATCATATTATATAATACACAATAGTTAACC
>JARBUP010000394.1 GCA_029239575.1 Bacillota bacterium | reverse complement strand
CAAATATCCCACTGCTATATTTTTGAAGGTCCAAAAGGAATGGGTAAATATGACTTAGCTCTTATATTTGCCCAGTCTTTGTTTTGCGAAAACTTTACTCTTAATCCATGCAACGAATGTTCAAGCTGCATAAAAATTAATTCCAGCAACCATCCTGATTTGCATATAATTAACAATGATGAAGCAACGATAAAGTAAAAAAGTATATATTATTAAAGCAGCTCATGAAATGACAACTCAAGCTGCAAATACATTTTTAAAAACATTGGAAGAGCCTCCCGGAGACTCTGTTATTATACTGTTGACTACAAATTCAAACTTTTTACTTCCTACAATAGTTTCCAGATGTCAAACTATAAAATTCAGAAATGTAAGCAAGGAAACAATAAAGGAATATTTGAAAGAAAATTACAACACGAATGAAGAAAAATCCGGTTTAGCTGCAGAATATTCTAAAGGTATATTAAATAAAGCTGTTAATATAATTAATGAAAATGACGGAACTCTTAAGCAAAGAGAAGAAGTTATTAAACTGTTTGATAAAATAATAAATTCAGATTCTGAAATAATTTATGAATTAGAAAGCTTCTTTGATGAAAATAAAGATAATATAGATGCAATCATAGAAATAATGATGATGTGGATACGTGACTGTTTATTCATGAAAAACAAAATGGATGATTTAGTTATAAATAAAGATTTTAAACAGCTTGCAGTTACTCATAGCCAATGTATAAAGGAAGACAGTAATATAATTGAGCTTATGCAGAACACAAGCGATAATATAAAGAGCAATGTTAACTATAAACTTGCAATAGATAATATGCTTTTAAAGATTCAGGAGGTCTTTAAATGATAAAGGTAGTAGGTGTAAGATTCAAGAAGGCTGGTAAGATATACTATTTTGATCCTGATAAAAAATGGATTAATGAAGGTGATTACGTAATAGTTGAAACTATTAGAGGTATTGAATATGGTCAAGTTGTTGTAGGTCCTAAAATGGTTAAGGAAGAAGATATTGTTCAGCCACTCAAAAAGGTTTTGAGACTTGCAACAGAAGAAGATATAAAATGTAATCAGGAAAATAAAGAAAAAGAAAAAGTTGCGTTTGATTTGTGCTTGAAAAAAATTGAAGAGCATGAATTAGAAATGAAACTTGTTGATATAGAATACACATTTGACAACAATAAGGTTATTTTTTACTTTACTGCAGATGGAAGAATTGACTTTAGAGAGTTGGTAAAGGATTTAGCTTCTATATTCAGAACTAGAATTGAATTAAGACAGATCGGAGTTCGTGACGAAGCTAAAATGATTGGTGGCTTAGGTCCCTGTGGTAGGCCAATGTGTTGTTCAACTTTCTTAGGAGAATTTTATCCAGTATCAATTAAAATGGCAAAAGAACAAAAATTGTCATTAAACCCTGCTAAGATTTCAGGAATCTGTTCAAGACTTATGTGTTGCCTAAATTATGAGCATGAGGTATATGAAGAAAATATCAAAGAACTGCCGGATGTGGGAGACAAAGTTCAAGTAATAGGAGCAAATAAAACAGGACTAGTTATAGATATCAATCCTTTATTTAAAACAGCAAGAGTGAGCATTCATAAACCGGATGGAACTTATGAAATAGAAGAAATAAATGGTTCAGACCTTAAAGTTGGTTGAAGAAGGTGTCCTTAAGCAGAAGCATGAAGATATAAATATGGAAGAATTAAAAGAATTGGAAGATTAAAAAAAAGAAACCTGGATTTTTATAAAAACCAGGTTTCTTTTTTATTAATGATTTTGATATTCGTATTTATAGTTTAATCTTACACCTTTTTGATTTTGTTCGTCATAGTCTTTAAGCATTGCTTTGGATTCTTTGAACAGTGAGAATATAGCTATTAAGTTTGGAATAACCATAATTCCGTTAAACATATCCGCAAGACTCCACACAAAGCCAACCTTTTGATAAGAACCAAGTACTATAAAAAATAGAACAATTATCTGATAGATAAGAATTGCATTTTTTCCCTTAAATAAAAATCTTACATTGTTTTCGCCGAAATAGTACCATCCAACCACAGTGGTAAAAGCAAAGAATGTCAAACATACAGCCAGAAATTTTTCACCTATAGGACCAAATGCTATATTAAAAGCTTCCTGAGTAACACCTACACCAACTACGTCTAGATTGTGAGCGCCAGTAGCCAGTATGACTAATGCTGTTGCTGTACATACTAAAATAGTATCAATAAAAACTGCTATCATTGCAGAAAGTCCTTGTTCAGCTGGATGTGCTACATCTGCAACTGCATGTGAATTAGGAGTTGAACCCATCCCTGCCTCGTTGGAAAACAGACCTCTAGCAATTCCAAATCTTACAGCTTGCTGAACACCAATACCTGCTGCTCCACCAACGACTGCTTCAGGATTAAAAGCTGCTACAAATATATCTTTCAATACTGGAATTAAATTTTCTCTGAAAATTACCATTACTATAATCGCTCCAATAATATATACTGCAGCCATTACAGGAACCACCATTTCTGCAAATGATGCTATTCTTTTCATTCCACCTACGAATATTAATCCGGCTATAATGGCAATACCAATGCCTATGGCTAGTTGTGGAATATTAAAAGCTCTGCTTACTGCATCAGCGATGGAATTTGACTGAACCATATTGCCTATGAATCCTAATGCAATTATTAAAGCAATTGCAAAAAACGAAGCCAATTTTTTAGAACCTAAACCATTTTTTATGTAATAGGCAGGTCCTCCGACCAATTGGCCATCCTTGTCAGTTTCACGATACTTTTGTGCTAATGTTGCTTCAACAAATATAGTAGACATTCCTAAAAAAGCTGAAACCCACATCCAAAACACTGAACCAGGTCCACCTAATGAAATTGCTGTAGCTACCCCCGCAACATTACCTGTACCGATTTGAGCTGCAATACTTGTTGCCAAAGCCTGAAAAGATGACATACTACCTTCTTTGCTTGCTTCTTTTTTGAAAATTCCTCCAAATACTCTTTTTGCTGCTGTGCCAAAGCGTCTGATCTGAATGAAACCAAGTCTTATGGTAAAGTACAATCCAATACCAACGAGCCCTATAATTAGTACATAATCCCATAAGATGCCATTTACCTTACTTACAAATAATTCTAAAAAATCCATACTTGCATTCTCCTTTTGTTATGTTTGATAATATTATAACAAACATAAAAGTTATTGTCAACGTTATAAATGTTGAAAATTCAACGCACTAGCGGAAAACGTTGTTTATATTTAAATTAAGAATATTAAATAGAAAAATTATAAAAATAAAGTTTTTATCAGAAAAATAATGAAAATTAAAGGAAAAATTAAATAATTCTGTATTAGGTCAATTAGTAATATAATGTTATTATTGTAACAATATCAATTTGATTTAGTGGTAAATTATTATTTATTTAGATTTTACCCATAAATAAATTTACAATACCAAATAATTTTTTATTTTCTATAAAAAATACTTTCAAATATGGACAAATGGTGGTAAAATGTTAACTGATGATATTGGGGGAGGTGAAATTAATGGCTTACAAAATTACAGATGCATGCATAAGCTGTGGAGCATGCGAACCAGAATGCCCAGTAGGCGCTATATCAGCTGGTGATGATAAATATGTTATCGATCCATCAACTTGTATTGATTGCGGAGCATGCGCT
>JARBUP010000099.1 GCA_029239575.1 Bacillota bacterium | reverse complement strand
TGAAATATCACTGCCCATATTAACTTCTGTTACATTTTTATTCCACACTAGTTCTACTTTTGTTTCACCATTTCCCAAAAAAGCAATTTCCATATCAGGACCAGCAGGGAATCTTGCGCTTACTTCAAGTCCAACCACTTCTTCATAAAACTTAATAGATTCTTCTAAATTTTTAACATGTAATGTAGCCCAACAAAATTTCATAATTCCTCCATAAAATTAATTTTGTAATTTATTTATTTCCATAATACGATATATTATCTTAAACTTCGCACATAAATAAAGTAATATGCACCTTTAAAATTCAATATTTAACAAAACAAAGAAGCTGATATGTAAGCTTTTGCTGAAACCTATTGTTCTTTATCCATCTGCTTTGCTTCATTAATGCGACTTTTCTGATTTATTGAAGGAGAAACCACCTTATCATCTGCTAAGTTTTGTTATACTTTTCATAGCATGAGTCTTTGTTTTGATTTTGTTTTTCGCTAATTCAATTACACCAAAAATGTTGACTTCATGCTATTTTTTTTTAAAAATAATGTTTGAATTTAAAAGGTTCATATATAGTTTTATTACTGTGAAGTTTTAGTTATATAAATATAAAGGTTGATTAATTTTTCATTTTGATTTATGTGCATATTTAAAATAAAGTGGGTGTCGTGATAATAATATTTCGACATCCACTTTATTGTTACCTATATTTCCTGCGTTTCATCATCACTAAGCTTAAACTTGTTTACAAGATCATTGAGCAATGTTGCCTGGCTTGAAAGCTCTTCACTTGCAGCGGCACTTTCCTCTGCCGTTGCAGAATTTGTTTGAACAACGGCAGATACCTGCTCTATACCTATGGCAATCTGGTTGGAGCCTTCTGCCTGATGGATGCTTGCCTGAGCTATACTTTCTATAAGATGAGTTAAGCCCTCGGTTTTCTCCACAACAGCGTTAAGTGATAAAGCGGTTTTTTCAGCTATACGTGTTCCCTTGTTCACAGCCTGCACGGTGTCACTGATAAGCAACGTTGTATCCTTTGCAGCCTCTGCTGATTTCTGAGCAAGATTTCTCACCTCGTCCGCAACAACTGCAAAGCCCTTGCCTGCACTTCCTGCTCTTGCGGCTTCAACCGCCGCATTCAGTGCCAGAATATTTGTCTGGAATGCAATATTGTCTATGGTTTTTATAATATTGCTTATTTCATTTGACTTATCGTTTATTTCCTGCATCGCATTCATAAGCTGAAGCATATCACCATTGGCCTCCATTACACCTGCCCCAGCCTGATTTGACAGTGTATTGGCATTTTGTACTGTCTTGGCATTATAATCTATTTGTGTTGAGATATCCTGTATTGTTGCCGACAGCTCCTGAATGGAAGAAGCCTGCTCAGTCGCTCCCTGACTGAGAGCCTGTGCACCTGCCGCAACCTGGTCTGAACCACTTGCTATCTGGTCGGATGCAACCTTTATTTCCGTAAGCGTCTGAGTAAGTGTCTTTGAAATATTCAAAAGAGCATCTTTAATCTTGCTGAATTCACCCATATAATCAGATTCAAGCTTAAAGTTAATATTCCCGTCAGCTATTTGATTCAATATGCCTGATATCTCTTCAATGTAGGATTTATAAGTTAAAAGAGTTTTTCCAATCAGCTTGAATGAATCTATTAAAAGACCAATCTCGCCCGTTGCTTTTACATCAATTTTTACATTGAAATCTCCGTTTGCAACCTCATTAGCTGATTTAACAACTGCCTTGATAGGCTTTGATATTCCGTTGCTTACCACTAATGCAAATGCAGCTGCTCCCGCAAAGATTAAAGCCATTAACAAATAAACAAAGTTTCTCGTATCTCTCACAACCTTATTCATCGCATACTCGTCTACAACGGAAACATAATTCCAGCCTGTACTTTCGGAAGAAATACTTTTTACCAAGTAGTCCTTTCCTTCGATTTTCATTCTCTCAAAATCAGCATTAGAGGAGACAGCTTTAGCAAAATCTGAGTCATATACCTCGGAAATATTTTTAAAATTATTTTCTTTGTTGTGAGGGTCTGATATGATTGTGCCATCTGAGTGTACAAGCATGTAGTAGCCGTAAGAATCCGTACTTGCTTCCTCAAACATTGATGTAAGGCTGTCAAGGCTCATATCCACCAACATAACCCCTATCACTTTGCCGCTCGTATCTTTTATAGCCTGTGATGCTGATATGAGTACAATATTATCCGTTGCAAAGTAATAGGGTGAGCCTAATACAGCTTCATTTGGATTTGCAGCCGCATCGGGATACCACGGCCTTTTGCGAGGGTCATAAGCTCCATCCATGTTTCCCTCGGGATACTGAATATATCCTCCGTGTTCCGTACCCATAGATACGTATCGATAATTCGGATGAGTTTCTCCGAATTCTTTAAAGTTTTCAAAAATCTCCTGTTCAATACCGCCGCTTTTGCTTGGGGCCATTGCCTTTACTCCGCTATTGCCTGTGTAAGATGAAATAGTGTTGTCAGCAAGTTTGATATCCTTGTTGCGAGCAAGGTAGGACACATTGTTCTGCATATCGCTGAAAACAACATCCACATTGCTGCTTACAAATGATAATTGCTTTTCAACAGACTTTTTTTGCTCCAAGACAATGCTCGACTGCATCCTGCTCAGTGTTATTAAGCTGATAACAAGTACCGGAATCAAAGCGAACAGTATTATTATCAAGCTTAATTTGAAACTTAATGTTTTAAACGTGTTAATCTTCATTGAGATACCTCTTTTATTCCAGATTTGTCAAATACATTGTAAAATTATTCAATACCGATAATTTCATATATCATATATCGTGTGAAAGCTATCAATGTTTAGATAAAATGAAAAAAATTAAAACTAATTCGCTTCAAGGGAACTTTTAAAACTGCGAAGTTTAGTAATTAATATTATAACTACCTGCAATGCAATCTTGTTAATTTTTTGCAACAAAATATCTTTCATATAAATACATTAATACCCAAAAATCTGCAAAATAAAATATTGTAATGTTTGAATTATTCTGTTAATATTTGTATTACTATATTATGGGAAACTGTTTTGGAGGCACTAATGAAATTTAATGATTATATATATGAAAGACCTGTAATTGACACTGTGAAAGCTCAATATAATATGCTTATAGAAAATTTTAACTTTTCTCAAAATGCACAAGAGCAATTAGCTATTATAAATGAAATTAACAAATTTTCAAAAAACTTAGATACCATGGCTAATTTAGTAGCAATCAGACATTCCATAAACACAGAGGACCAATTTTATGACAATGAAAATGAATATATGGACAACGCAGGTCCTATATTTCAAGGTTTAACTGTTGATTATTATAAAGCATTGATAAATTCTAAATTTAAAGATGAATTAAAGAAAAAAATTCCTCTTCAGTATTTTACAATGGCTGAAATGGAAATTAAAACTTTTTCTGAAGAAGTTGTTGAAGATTTGCAGGAAGAAAATAAGCTTGAAAGCGAATATGACAAACTCATTTCATCGGCAAAAATTAATTTTGACAATAAAACATTAAATTTATCTCAAATGCAGCCATATATGCAATCATTAAATAGAGAAATAAGAAAAGAAGCTTATGAAAAATATACAGGTTTCTTTGAAGCGAACATGGAAAAATTTGATGAAATTTTTGATAAAATGGTTAAGGTAAGAAATAAAATTGCCGTTAAATTAGGTTATAAAAACTTCGTGGAATTAGGCTATATTAGGATGCATCGTTCAGAATATGGTGCAAAGGAAGTTGAAAGTTATAGAAACCAAGTTTTAAAATACATAGTTCCTATTTCTAATGAATTAAGAATAAGGCAAGCAAATAGATTAAATATAGATAACTTCAAATATTATGATAAAGATTTAGATTTTACAACTGGAAATGCTAAGCCGAAGGGCGGCAAAGACTGGATGCTTGAAAGAGCTAAAAAAATGTATTCTGAAATTTCACCTGAAACTGATGAGTTTTTTAAATTTATGATAGAAAAAGATTTATTTGATCTTGAAACAAAACCAAATAAACAATCAGGAGGATACTGTACATTTATTCAAAATTATAAATCACCTTTTATTTTCGCTAATTTTAATGGGACATCAGGGGATGTGGATGTATTAACCCATGAAGCAGGTCATGCATTCCAAGTTTATGAAAGCAGAAATATAGAATTTCCTGAACTTATATTCCCTACATATGAAGCTTGTGAAATACATTCAATGAGTATGGAGTTCATAACTTGGCCATGGATGAATTTATTTTTCGAAGAAAATGAACTAAAATATAAATTCTCTCATTTATCAAGTGCATTATTGTTCATACCTTATGGAGTTACAGTGGATGAATTTCAACATAAAATATATGAAAATCCTAATTTAACTCCAAATGAAAGAAGAAAAACATGGAGAGAAATAGAGAAAAAATATTTACCTTGGCTTGATTATGAAAATAACAAATTTTATAATGAAGGTGGATATTGGTTTAAACAAGGTCATATATTTGGCAATCCATTTTATTATATTGATTATACATTAGCTCAAGTTTGTTCTTTCCAATATTGGGTTAAATTTAATCTTGGTGATAGGCAAAAGGCATGGGGTGAATATTTAAATCTTTGTAAAGTTGGAGGAAGCAAGCCGTTTTTACAACTTCTACAAGAAGGAAACTTACAAAGCCCATTTGAGGATTCTACAATAGAGTCAGTTATAATACCAATTAAAAATTATCTTGATTCAGTAGATGATACAAAATTATAAAACAAAAAAATATGAGCGTACTTTCGCCCATATTTTTTTTATCAATTTTTAAATATTTCTACTGAATGTTTTAACATATTAACTATGGGCAAATTATATGGGCATTTTTTTTCACATTTACGGCATCTCACACATGCATCTGCCTTTATTGTCATAACATCATATTTAGATTTTCCATAATCAAGTAAATTATATCTTGTAACATAGCCTTCAGCTATAAATATGCCGGGGATATCTATTCCTTCTGGACACGGCTTACAATAACCACATCTTCTGCAAAAATTATTGCCAAGCTCATTTACTTCCTCATTAATAATATTTTTTTCTGTTTCAGTTAATGGTTGTAATACTTTACCTACTGCAGCATTATTTATTACTTGTTCTATAGAATCCATTCCAGGAATTGCAGATGTTATTAAATTTGAATTCACTATATATTTTAAGGAAAGAGTTGCGTTATTAAATGCTCCACCTGCAATAGGTTTCATAGCTATTGTACCTTTACCTAAACTAAGTGCTTTTTCAAATAATTCTTTTCCCTGTGATTCTACTGGATTGAAAGGAAATTGTATAGTTTCAAACTCATCATATTCTATAGCTTTCATTAATACTTCTTTTATATGGCCAGTTATTCCTATATGTTTTATTAAACCTGACTTTTTAGCTTCAATTAAAGCTTTTAAAGCACCATCTTCTGAAAGAACCTTATTTAATGAGTCCATATTTGATGCATTATGTACTTGATATAAATCAATATAATCTAAATTCATTACATTTAAACTAGTTTCAATAGATTTTTTCATATCTTCATAAGTAAAACTCATAGCTTTTGTAGCTACATAAAAATTATCTCTTCCTACTTCTTTAAGAGCATTTCCAATATATTGTTCGCTTATTGTATATACCCTTGCTGTATCTATAAAATTAATTCCTTGATTTTTACATTCTAATATTAATTTAGTTACCTCTTCTTGATTTAATCTTTGAATAGGGATACCCCCAAAGCCAACTACTGAAACTTCCATACCTGTGTTGCCTAATAATTTCTTAATCAAATATTTTCATTCCCTTCATAAAATAATTAAACCAACTAATTATATTACACATAAAATATTACGTCAATTGATAAATCTCGACATATATTTTTAAAAATAGAATAAAAAATACCCCACATGCAATAACATGTGGGATATTTTTGTTTGGAAGAAGATTGAAAAAGTATTATCTCTAATAGTTATATCCAAATTAAAATATATTATACACAAATTTGTTAAGTATTTTTAACAATACAAAACTAAGGCAAAAAGCAAAAATAATCAACAATTGTGGATAAAGTTGTTGACAAGTGCCTAAAAAGGCATTAAATTTGTGTATAACTTCATAGCAAAAATCAAAAAGGCTGTGGATAACTTTTACAAAAATGATTTTAAAAGGTGGCTTAATACAATATGTGGAACGATAAAAGATATCATACTTTAAATTATGAATTTAAAAAATTATTTGGCGAAAAAACTATAAAATTATCAATAGATGGGAATTTTACTTGCCCTAACAGAGACGGGAAAATTGGCGAAAATGGTTGTATTTTCTGTAGTGAACGAGGTTCAGGAGATTTTAATTCTGAAAACTATAAATCTATAAGTATACAAATGGCCGAACAAAAAAGCATTATGTCTAAAAAGTGGATAAGCAACACTTACATCGCTTATTTTCAAAATTTCACAAATACATATGATACTGTTGAAAACTTGCGGATAAAATATTATGAAGCTTTGGATAACCCAGATATAAAAGGTATTGCAATTGCAACAAGACCTGATTGTATTGATGAAGAAATCGTAAAACTTTTAGCAGAAATTAATGAAACTACATTTTTATGGGTTGAATTAGGACTACAAACTATACACGATAATTCTGCTTTATTTTTGCGAAGGGGTTATAAACTACCACAATTTGATAAAGCTATAAAACTATTAAAAGAAAAAAATATTAAAGTGGTTGTTCATTTAATAATTGGAATTCCTAATGAAACTCATGAACAAATTATGGAATCGGTTAATTACATTTCTTCATTAAATATTTGGGGAATAAAACTCCATATGCTGCACATTCTTAAAAATACTGATTTAGAAAAATATTATTGCCAAAACCCATTTCCAATAATGGATGAGCAAGAATATGTTAAGCTTGTATGTGATTGTTTAGAAATATTAAATCCTAAAACAGTTGTACACAGGGTAACGGGTGACGGAAAAAAGTCTGACTTAATTGAACCTTGCTGGTCCTTAAATAAATTAAAGGTATTATCTGACATAGATAAAGAATTAAAAATAAGGGAAAGTTTCCAGGGTATATATTTTAAGGAAATATTGTAATTTTTATGTAATACTGTATTTATCTTTTTATATTATAATGAAATTAACATAGATAAAATTAAAGTTATGATTTTATCTTAGATTTTATTAGAGATGAGATGCAGCTATGAAAAAATTATTATTAATTACAATTTTAATATTCATGTTTTCGATGAATTTAGCATATGGTGCAGAAATCTTTACCGATATAAAAGAAGATTCCTGCAAAGATGCTGTAACTGTTTTGTCAAGTTACAACATTATTAATGGTTATCCTGATAATACATTTAGACCGGATATGCCCGTAACACGAGCAGAAATGGCTAAAATAATTACTATTGCAGCTGGTTATTATGAGTATTCAAAAAATATGACTTCTGTCTATGATGACATGAACGGACATTGGGCAGAAAGATATGTTGAATTAGCAGATGTATTAAATATTGTTTCAGGTATAACTAATAATAAATATGGTCCTGACAATTATATAAAATTTAATGAAGCAACTACTATGATTGTAAGATTATTAGGTTATACAGATGAATCCATTGGTGGAGATTGGCCAGAAAATTATTATGAAAAAGCAAAACTATTGAATTTATTTCAAAATTTACAAAGACAAAATCATGACCTTGCAACAAGAAGAGATATATCCATAATGCTTTATAATGCTTTAGGATGTGATTTAGTAGAAGTTAAAAATAATACTACAATTAGCAATACAGGAAAAAAACTTATTTCTTTAGTTGGTTCAGTTTCTACTAAAGATGTGACTTTACAAGATTTAAAATCAGAAAGTTTTGATTATACAGATTATTTATTTAATACTTGGGATTTTTACTATGATTTAAATGGTAATGTTGTAAGCGTATCAAATTCAACATATACCGAATTAACAGGAACTGTTACAAACTTACTTTCAAACAGAGTAATTTTCGTAACAGATGATTATGGTAATGTAAGAGCTATTAAAATACCCGATGTTCCTATAGTGGTTAATGGTGCCTTAGGTAGTTATGATTCATTATTAAATTCTAAAATAAAAATAGTAAGCGAAAATGATTCATTGGACGCAAAAATATTAGGAGTAATAGCTTATAAAGAAACTGATGAAATATTAATAGATAAAAATAATTTATATAAATCAGGAAGCAACTTACTTTCTGGCAAGCATCTTCCTTTAAAAAATGACGGTGAAATAAATTATAATAAACTACATATTTATGGTGATGCATCTTCTTTATCAGAAATAAAAATAAATGATTTAGTTTATTTTTATGAAACAAATGAATCAGCTAATAATTCAGCTTTAACTGTTGAAGTATTAAGAAATCAAGTATCAGGATTAATTACAAATACTCAAAAACAAGATAACACATATTATTATACAATAAACAATACAGTTTATAAAACTAAAAACAATTTCATTTTTACTGAAGCTGCTTCTGTTAAAGATAATGTTACATTAATATTAGATAAAAATGGGGATATAGTTAAGTTGTATATAAATAGTTATGGAACAACCCCAAAAACATATGGAATTATTTTAAACGCAACTAACGGAACAAATGCATATGCTACTGTTAAAATTTTAGATCAATATGGAAATATAAAAACATATTCATTAGCTGATAATTCAAGTGCTGTAAATATATATGACAATGGTTATTCATTACAACGTATAAATTCTTTGCGAAAAAATGACATAATAATGTTTGACCCTGTTTCTTCTGGACTTTTGAAAATAATTAAAGAAATGCCAACAAATTATTTAGCAAGTTCCTATGATGAAAACAATCAAACATTATCTAATGGAAGTAAAGTAACAAGCTCTACATTTATTGTATATGAGTCAAATGGGAGATATCAGCTTTTAAAACCTAATAAATTAAGCAGTTACTTAATAGGCAAATCTGTTGTAGGTTATGGTCAAGTTAATGCAGTGTATTTGACATATGGGCTAAAGATAAATGAAACTATAACAGTTACAGAACCATTGAAAGAAACTGAATCAAGTTATAGCGGTACAGTTTTAGGCATAATCAGCAGTATTAAAAAATTAGATTCAAATATATCACAAGTAAAGTTTTTTAATAATTACAACAGCTTTTATGTTTCAAATTCAATAAATATTTCATCCATGCAAAATTAGATTCAAATATATCACAAGTAAAGTTTTTCAATAATTACAACAGCTTTTATGTTTCAAATTCAATAAATATTTCATCCATGCAAAATTCTTATGTCAAAGCTACAATTACCAATGGTTCAATTACAAGTATACAAAAATTAATTCCTGAAACTGATAGAATTAAAATAACACAGGTATATTCTAATCAGCTTCAAATAGATGGAATAACATACATGGAATATTCATCAAATGTAAAAGTTTATGAATGCAGCAGGGATTCCAATGGAAATATAACAAGTGTAAAAATAAGTTCGAAATACAATATACAACCAGGTACAACTGCTCAGTTATATGATTTGTATGGGGCATTTGATGGAGTG
>JARBUP010000098.1 GCA_029239575.1 Bacillota bacterium | reverse complement strand
AGCTGCTTTATCTAAATCAAAATCATATGCGTTTAATTCTTTAGAATCTGGGAATGCCCATGAAGCTGGAGATATAGGTGCCATACCAACTGAACCTAACCCTTCTCCATATTGAGCTTTTATAAATGACTTTCTGTCGAGAGCATACATTAATGCCTGCCTTACTTTAACATCTGAAAGCTTTGGTTTTGTAGTGTTAAAGCACATAAATGTATATCCGTTACCAAGATAATTCGCAACCTTTGCATTGTCTAAAGCTTCAAGGGCTTGAAGATTTTCTACGCTTGCACCAGGTTGACCAAAATCAATTTGACCTGTTTGTATTGCAGAAATAATAGATTCATCAGGAACTTCTGACATTAATACACCGTCTATTTTAGCTGCATTGGAAGGGTCCCAATAATTTTGATTTTTCATTACTTTAATATATTGTTTTGGTTCAAAAGAATCAAATACCATTATTCCAGAGCCAAGTGGATTTTCATTTAAAGCAAGGAACTCATCCCAAGTATTAAAAGCATAATAATCGGATGGCATTATGCCATATATAAAACTTTCAATATTAGCAGGAGCAGCTGTTCCTTCTTTAAATGTGAATGCTATTTTTTTATCATCAATTACTTTAATTCCGTCAAAAGTATCTTTTTGTTTTGAGTGAAATTCATCATAACCTACTAAATTATTTACTGCATATGCTCTAGGACCATTGTAGTCTGGATGTGCAATAGTTTTATATGTAAATTCTATATCCTCTGTTGTTAAAGGTGAGCCATCAGAAAATTTTATTCCATCTTTTAAAGTAAATGTATATGTAAGTTTGTTTTCTGAAATTTCCCATGTTGCTAAATCAGCAACCATTTCACCCTTATCATCATTGCCTACTAATGCTTCAAAAATAGTTCTGCATACATAATCATCATAAAGATTGTCGGACATTATTGGATTAAATACTCCTGAGTATCCGCTTAAACCCATCTTAAGAATTTTATCAGCTTTAGGTTCTTCTTTAGTTGGCTGTTCTACCGTGCTTTGTGTTTTACTGCAACCTGTAAACAAAGAAGCAACCATGACAAATACTAATAAAGCGCTCAATATTTTTTTAGATTTCATTTTAACCTCCATTATTTATCGCTCCTTTAGAGCTAATATAAATCAAATGTATGCATATAACATACATTTGTATTTATCAGAAACATGAAACTGCAAAGATTTTATAGTTTTTGATAAAAATTTATCGAAAAACATAAATAATTATTAAATATAAGTTAAATTATTCAAGAATTTAAATAATTAAAAAAGTACAAGTAGCATAGTTATATATATGTTTTAAACACATTTTTTATGCTTATATGCAATGTATATATATTAAATTGATTTAGAATTTGTTTAATATAAAAATTATTGAAAATGAAAGAACCTTTGTTTACATATAAAATCAATTATGATATAATACTTTAAATTTACGTACCAGCTGATTTATATTACATAGGTACAATTTTCTAAAATATCGGAGGATAACATGCAGATTAAAGAAATATTTGATAAAAAGAAGTTAGTATTTTCATTTGAAATATTCCCACCAAAGGCTACATCATCTATTGATACTATATATAAAACATTAGAAGCATTAAGCGATTTAAGACCTGATTTTATAAGTGTTACATATGGTGCAGGTGGCGGTAGTAACCAAAATAAAACTACAGAAATTACATCCATTATTAAAAATAAATATAATATAGAATCAGTAGCACATTTAACATGCATTTCATCTACAAAGAATGAAATAAATGAAGTTTTAAAAGGTTTAAAACAAGAAGGAATAGAAAATATATTAGCTTTAAGAGGAGATATTCCTTTAGATGAAGAAATAAAGGGAGATTTTAAACATGCTTCAGATTTAGTGAAATACGTTAAAGATAATGGAAATTTTGATTTAGCTGGTACATGCTATCCAGAAGGTCATATGGACAGCAAAAATCTTGAAGAAGATGTTAAAAATTTAAAATATAAAATAGAAGCAGGAGTAACTCATCTTATAACTCAACTTTTCTATGATAATAATGAATTTTATAATTTCATGAATTTAGTGAAGAAATACAATATAAATGTACCTATAGAAGCAGGTATAATGCCATTAACAAATAAAAAACAAATATATAGAATTGCAGAATTAAGCGGTTCTAAAATACCTGATAAATATCGTAAAATTGTAGATAAATTTGAACATGATCCAGATGCGTTATTAGATGCAGGTATTGCATATGCAACAGAACAAATTATTGATTTAATTTCAAACGGAGTTGACGGAATACATTTATACACAATGAACAATCCATATGTTGCAAGAAAAACTCATAACAACATAATAAAATTAGTTCACTCAATTAACAGAGATTTATAATAAGTGAGGACAATATGAATTTTAAAGAATACTTACAAGAAAATATAGTAATATTTGATGGAGCAATGGGAACCGAGCTTCAGAAAAAAGGTCTTAAGTTAGGGGAAGTACCAGAAACTTTAAATATACTTGAAAGAAATAATATAATTGAAATTCACAAAGAATATATAAAATCAGGAGCGAAGATAATAACATCAAATACATTTGGAGCTAATGAATTAAAACTTAAATCAACTTCTTATTCAGTTGAAGAAATAATAGATGCAGCCATATCATTAGCTAAAGAAGCAAAAAAAGATGTAAATGAAGAAATATATATTGCTTTAGATATAGGGCCTATTGGGGAACTTGTTGAACCAATGGGAAAATTAACATTTGATGAAGCATATGAAATATTTAAAAGACAGGTTATTCAAGGTGTTAAATCTGGTGCAGATTTAATCTTAGTTGAAACAATGACTGATTTATATGAAACAAAAGCAGCAGTTCTTGCTGCAAAAGAAAACAGCTCTTTACCTGTAATAGCTACTATGTCTTTTGAACAGGATCACAGAACATTTACAGGATGTCTTCCAAGTAGCATGGCTATAACTCTACAGGGATTAGGTGTTGATGCTTTAGGTATAAATTGTTCATTAGGACCATCAGAAATATATCCAATTGTAGAAGAATTAATGAAGTACGCGGATATACCTGTTTTAGTTCAAGCAAATGCAGGATTACCAGTTGTTAGAAATGATGTAACTTACTATGACGTATCACCAGATCAATTTTCCGATATTGCTTTAAAATTTGCAGAATTAGGTGTAAGGCTAATTGGTGGATGCTGCGGCACAAGCCCAGAATATATATTAAAAATTAAAGAAAAATTAAATGGTGTAGTTGTTAAACAAATAGATAAAAAACATTTTTCGGCACTTTGTACGCCTTCAAATACTGTTTTAATTGAAGGAGTGAAAGTTATAGGTGAAAGGATTAATCCAACAGGTAAAAAGTTATTTAAAGAAGCTTTAAGAAATAATGATATAGATTATATTTTAAAACAAGGTATATCTCAAATAGATGCTGGTGCAAAAATATTAGATGTTAATGTTGGCCTTCCTGAAATAAATGAACCTGAAATGATGGTTAGTGTTATTAAAAAACTTCAAAGTGTAACAGATGTTCCATTGCAAATTGATTCATCCGACCCAAAAGCTATAGAAGCAGGTCTTAGATATGTAAATGGTAAAGCCATAGTTAATTCTGTAAACGGGGAAGAAAAAGTATTGGATAAAATACTTCCGTTAGTAAAAAAATATGGTGCAGCAGTTGTTGGATTAACTTTGGATGAAAGAGGAATTCCAGATACAGCTTATGAAAGATATTTAATAGCAGAAAAAATATTAAATAAAGCTTTGTCATACGGAATTAAAAAAGAAGATGTTTATATAGATACTTTAACATTAACTTGTTCAGCACAGCAAAAAGAAGTAGTAGAAACTATTAAAGCGCTATCTTTAGTAAAAGAAAAACTTGGTCTTAAAACAGCTTTAGGAGTTTCAAATATTTCATTTGGTATGCCTAGAAGAGATATAATAAATGAAACATTTTTATCCATAGCTATGTCAGCAGGATTGGATTTACCTATATTAAACCCAAATGACCAGGGAATGATGGATAAAGTAAGTGCATTTAATGTTTTATATAATTTTGATGAAGGTTCTAAAGAATATATAGATAAATATAAAAATTCAAGTTTAAATAAAAAAGTTGAAAATAATTTAACTGTTAGCGGTAATAAAGAAGAAGCTAAAACAAAAAATCAAAATAGTTTAAGTTTAAAAGACATAGTAATTAAAGGGTTAAAAAATGAAGCAGCACCTGTTGTAAAAGAACTTCTTAAATCAATGGATGAACTATCCGTAGTAAATGAATTTTTAATACCTGCATTGGATGTTGTTGGAGATGAATATGAAAAAGGAAATATTTTTCTTCCTCAGTTAATACAATCAGCAGAAACAGTTAAATCTGCATTTGATGTGTTAAAAGAAAGTTTGAAAAATAATCAGTCAGCAGCTATAAGCAAGGGAAAAATTATCCTCGCTACGGTTAAAGGCGATATCCATGATATAGGTAAAAATATAGTAAAAGTTATTCTTGAAAATTATAATTATGATATAATTGACTTAGGAAAAGATGTTCCAATAGAAAAAATTGTAGAAGAAGCTAAAAAATATGATGAACAAATTATTGTAGGTTTAAGTGCTTTAATGACAACAACAATGAAAAGCATGAAACAAACTATAGAAGAATTAAGAAAAAATAACATTAACTGCAAAATAGTAGTTGGCGGTGCTGTTTTAACAGAAGATTACGCAAAACAAATAGGTGCAGATTATTACGCAAAAGATGCAAAAGACGCAATAGAAATAGCAAAACAAATATTTGGACAATAAAAAACTTGGGGATTTGGGGACGGAGCTTTTGCTGCAAAACCCCCGTCCCCAAATCGCTTAAATGGTGTAAAAAAGTATTTAAAATACTCAATAAAAATAAGGGTCCGTCCCTAAAATTTAAAGGGTCCGTCCCTAAATTCTCAAAAAATTATTTAAAGGTCGTAAATATGGATTTTAAAAATTGGATGTTGAAAAAAGTTAATGAAGTTGATAAATATTTAAGTAACATTATAACAAATAATGATAATAATCCTCAAAATATTATATATGAATCAATGAATTATAGCCTAATGTCTGGAGGGAAGAGACTTCGTCCTATACTTTTATTAGGTGCTTATGAAATTTTTAATAGTGATTATGAAAAAGCAATGCCATTTGCATGTGCAATGGAAATGATCCATACATACTCTTTAATTCATGATGATTTGCCAGCAATGGATGATGATGATTATAGAAGAGGAAATTTGTCCAACCATAAAAAGTATAATGAAGCTATAGCCATTTTAGCAGGTGACGGTCTATTAAATAAAGCTTTTGAAGTTGGACTTGAAGCTTCTATGAATTCTGGTTTAGATTGTAATAAAACTATAAAAGCTCTTTCTATAATAGCAAATTCTTCTGGAACTGAAGGAATGATCGGTGGGCAAATAGTTGACATGGCTGGAGAAGAAAAAATACATAATTTAGATGATTTAAAATATATGTATTCTCTAAAAACAGGTGCAATAATTAAATCAAGTATTGAAGCTGGAGCTATATTAGGTGGCGCAAACAAAGAAGAAATAAATGCTTTAAGTGTTTATGCTGAAAAACTTGGTATTGCATTTCAAATTCAAGATGACATATTGGATGTTGAAGGTACCGAAGAACTAATCGGAAAGCCTATTGGAAGCGATGAAGCTAATAATAAAAAAACTTACGTATCCTATGTAGGCCTTGAACAAGCAAAAGAACATGTTCAAAAATATAGTGATGAAGCAATAGAAAGTTTAATTATATTTGGTAGTAAAGCAAATTATTTAATTGAATTAGCAAAATATCTAACAAATAGAGACCATTAAAAAAGACACGTCCCCGTGTCTTTTTTTAATTTAAATATTCTATAACTTTATTAACATTGCCAGCGCCCATTGTTATAACAGTATCGCCTTCTTGAACTACATTTTTTATAAAAGATGCAGCTTCTTCGAAACTTTCAGCATATACACAATCCGCATTTAATTCTAAAACTTTATTAAGTAAATCTTTTGAATGAACCATACCAGTATCTTTTTCTCTTGCAGCATATATATCAAGCAAAATTGTTTTGTCAGAAAGTTGTAATGCTTTTGCAAAATCATTTAATAAAGATTTAGTTCTTGTATATGTGTGTGGCTGAAATACGGTTATTATTTTTCCATTACTATAATTTCTTGCTGTTTTTAAAGTAGTTTTCATTTCAGTAGGATGATGAGCATAATCATCTATTACTGCTGCATTTTTGTATGTGCATTTAAATTCGTATCTTCTATGAGTTCCTTTAAAGTTTTCCAAACCTTTTTTAATTATTTTTTCATCAACACCAAGCATTAAACATGCTGCAGCTGTAGCAATTGAGTTTAATATATTATGTTCACCGAAAACATTAAGGTTAATATCCATTATTTTTTTTCCTTCAAACATTAAATCAAAGGATGGAGTAGGGAAGTTGTTTATATTAGAAGCATAATAATCTGCTTCTTCAGTTAAACCAAATGTAATTACTTTACATTTAACATTATTAAATAAATGTTTATTTTCCACATTTACAATTAAATGTCCTGTTTCAGGTATTATATTTGCATATTCTTCGAAGGCATTTTCTATGTCTTTTAAATCTTTATAATAATCTAAATGGTCTTCTTCAATATTTAAAATTAATTCCATTGTAGGATTGAATTTCAAAAAGTTTCTTTTATATTCACATGCTTCAGTTACAAGCATATTTAATGAACCTTTTTTAAAATTTCCTCCTATTGAATCCATTTCGCCACCTAAGAATATAGTTGGTTCTAATTCAGTTTCGATTAAAACAGAAGAAAGCATTCCTGTTGTAGTTGTTTTTCCATGAGTGCCTGATACGCAAATTGAATTGTTAAATTTTTTCATTACAAATCCTAAAAACTCAGCTCTGTCCATAATATGTAAATTTAATTCTTGAGCTTTTAATAATTCAGGGTTGTCATTTGAAATAGCAGAAGTATAAACTACTAAGTCTATATCAGGGGTAATGTTTATCCCTTCATGGCTTGGAAAAACTTTTACTCCTAATTTTTCAAGTTTTTTAGTTATATGGGATGATGTTCTGTCAGAGCCTGATATTTTAATTCCTTCATCAAGCATTAATTCAGCTAATGAACTCATGCTTATTCCACCAATACCTATAAAATATATATGATTAAATTGCTTCATTAAATAAATTCTCCTCAAATATACGAAATTTGCTTATATATTAATATTATTCAGATACATTCATTATTAATACATATTTTAAATCAAAATATTATGATTGTTTACCAGAAAGTCGCAAACTGGTACAATCGCATCATATTATAACATGTATAAAACGTCAGTTCAATAAATTTTTGTTCCATGCTTTTATTCCTTGATTTTTAATATCAAAAAATATATAATCTACATTGGATTACATATTTTATAAAATATTAATAAATACGAAGGACAAAAATGAAAATAACTATAAATAATTTACAGGATACAAAAAAAGTTGGAAAAATAATAAGTGAAAATTTACTTAGTGGTACTGTTTTGTGCCTTGATGGCGATTTAGGAGCAGGAAAAACAACACTTACTCAATTTATTGCTAATGAATTTGGTATAAAAGAATATATTACGAGCCCAACCTTTAATATAATAAAAGAATACCAAGGAAAATTTCCTTTATATCACATGGACGTTTACAGAATAGAATCTGAAGATGACATGTATGATTTAGGTTATGATGATTATATTTATTCTGATGGAATATGCATTATAGAGTGGTCTGATAAAATAAAAAACATGCTTCCTGAAGAAAGAGTAAACATTTATATTCAAAGAGGGGAAGATGAAAATACTAGGATTTTTTCTGTTACTGGAAAAGGTATAGTATTTGAAAAAATAGTTGAGGAGCTAAAAAATGAAAATACTTGCAATTGAATCATCGTCCATAACGGCTTCATGTGCAGTTTCTGAAAATGATGTTATTTTAGGAGAATATTCTTTAAGTCATAAAAAAACTCATTCAGAAAAGCTGATGCCATTAATAGAAAAACTGCTTGAAGATTTACAAATAAATATAGAAGAAATAAATTTAATAGGTATTTCAGAAGGACCTGGCTCTTATACAGGTCTTAGAATAGGAGCAGCTATAGCTAAAAGTTTAGCATATTCTTTAAATATTAAAATAGCTGCAGTGCCTACCATGATGTCCTTAGCTGCAAATGTATACAGTGAAGATAAAAAAATTATATCCATTATGGATGCAAAAGCAAAAAGAATTTATGCAGGAATTTATAAATGGGAAAATGGGAAAGTAATAACTTTTAAAGAACAATTTCCATCAACAGTTGATGATTTAATTAATATAATTAATGAATTAAATGAACCTGTCATATTAAATGGAGATGGCTCAGAAATTTACAAAAATATTTTTGAAGAAAATCTTAAAATAAAACCAATATTTGCACCAAAACAATTTAATTTATTAAAATCTTCTTCATTAGCTTTTATTGCCAATGAAATGGCTACAGAAAATAAAACTGAGTCATCTTCAAATTTTACGCCTAAATATTTGCGTTTATCGCAAGCAGAAAGAAACGTTAAGTAATATAATGTAATATGATATATTATATTATTAAAATGGGGGTTTATATTTAATGGAAGTAAAAATCAGAAGCATGAATTTAAACGATGTGGAAGTTGTTGCCGGAATTGATAGAATATGTTTTTCCATGCCATGGTCAAAAGATACTTTTACAAAAGAACTATTAAATAATTTATCTTATTATCAGTGTGCAACTGTGGATGATAAAATAGTTGGCTACATGGGAATGTGGAAAATATGTGATGAAGGGCATATTACAAATGTAGCAGTTTTGCCTGAATATAGGAATAGGGGAATTGCATCATTACTAATAGAAAAAATAATAGGGGTATGTAAATGCTCTGAAATTAACAATTTAACATTAGAAGTTAGAGAATCTAATTACGAAGCCATAAGGGTATATGAAAAATATGGTTTTAAATCAGCTGGTATACGACCGAATTATTATCATATGCCAACTGAAAACGCAATAATAATGTGGAAAACAGTATAATAACATAAAATAACTATTCAAAATAAAGGTGGCAAATAAAATGAAAAAAAAGAAACGAAAGAATAATAAATCCATAATAGTAATATTTGCATTAATAATTATTATAATAGCAGCATTTAAAGCAATTTCTAATGGTGATGACAAAGAACCAATCAATGAAAATCAAAATGAACAAC
>JARBUP010000097.1 GCA_029239575.1 Bacillota bacterium | reverse complement strand
CGCATTTAATATGTACTATATTATTCTTAACTTCAATAAAACTATACAAAAATATTACAAATTTGTCAATAGATTATTTATTTCACTGTTTTCTATTTGTAAGTTTGTCATAAAACCACTTGCCAAAGTTAAATATTCAGGGAGTCTAGTATGTGTAGGCCATTTTAATTCTATATTAAGGATTTCTTTTGTAACTTTTCCCACATCAAATCCAAGAGATTCTAATGAATATCTTAAATCCCGCTCATGAATACATTTTATGCTGCTTATTCTTGTACAGCTATTACAAATTGTACAATTACCTGAATTTATAATTTTGCCCTCAGGATAAATTTCTTCTAATTTTATTAATTTATCAAAAACTTTTTTTCTTACATTTATAACTGTTTCAAATGATATTTTATTTACTTCTTCTTTTGAATAATTTGTTGCTAAAACTTCTTTATCAAAAATTACTTTAGTCCCAATTATATGTACATTTTCAAACTGACTTAAATAATTTTCTATATTAAAATCATATGGCGGACAGGACCATACCATGTTGTATTTGCTACATTCTTTGCAGTATCCTTCTATTTTTTCCATATTCCTGTAATTTAAGATTAAATCGTTCATTTTTATTTTATTTATTTTTGTTTCTATTTTATACATATATTTCCTTTTGAACTTATCTTTTTATATATATTTCAATATCACCGTTTTGACTATAACCCTTTAATTCTTTTGCAACTGCTTCAATAGTATTTTTAAATATATTTTCTACAAATGGAATCATGGATAATTCTTTGCCATTTATTTTAACAACTAACTTTTGATTGCTTGTTATACAATCATTCCTATTTTTGTTGTTATTTAATATGTTAAAACTCATTTCTTTACAAGATGATAGTCCACATTTTTTACAATTTAAATCTGGCAAATAATCAAAAGTTTTTTCTTCAATTAAATCAACTAATTTTTCAATATCCGTCATAGCATTTATAGCAGGCAACCCCTTATATTCCTGTATCTCTGCAGCAATTCGTCCTGATATTGCAAATACTGTTTCATCAAACCTTGATTCTATTCCTTCTTGATCATGAGCTGTAACTATTTTAGGAGCAGACGTATCCCTTACACCTTCTAATATAACAAAATCCTGAGAATAGCATTTTAATATATCATTTACGCTCATTCTTTCTTGATGCATTATATCAGTTTCATTTGAACCCCTTACAGTTACTAAGCTTGAACCTGCTTGTTTATGAGTAAAAGTATTTGTTCCTTCAACATCCATTTTAAAATCATGGGAACGAATTTCCTTAACTGTTCCAACTGTATAATTTCTTTTTATAAGCTCTTTAATAATCTTTTCTATAGTAGTTGTTTTTCCTGAATCAGATATTCCAATAACTGAAAATACTTTCATACTTCCTCCGATTATATATTATTTATATTTATAGATTTTTCGACTATTTCCTGGGAAATTCATGTATTTTTTTTAATTGTTATTTTAAATCAAACGTTATTTAATTATATCATCTATTGAATTTTCTGTAAATTAATTTTAACAGCTATTAAAAATCAATCCTAAAAAATAAATTCTTCACTATTATTTTTCATATTATATGAATGTAGTACTTAACTATAATATAAAAAAAGGGCTCACGCCCTTTATAGTTTGTTGACAAAGTATAATTTTTAGTTTTGTCATCCTGAGCAAAGCGAAGGATCTTATTTATTTGTTAAAAGATACTTCACTGCGTTCAGAATGAAATATAGGGGTTTGTCAATAGTCTGAATAGGGTTTACGCCCTTTAAAATATAAACATTATACATTTTATTATAGATACTATTATACCAATAATTATAGCTGGTATTATTAAAATAGTTAACCCTAAACCAAGTGGCATTAAAACAATCATTAAAACTAAGCCAATTAATGTTCCCACTATTGTAAATATGATTTTCAAAAATAAAACTCCCGCTTTTAAGGCTGCCGCAATAAATATAAAAAATATAAAAATTCCAATAATAAGTTCCATAATATAATTATCTCCTCATATAATATATAAACATCTATTTATTATAATCATATTACACAAAAATGATTTAAATGATATTAATGGATAATTAAAAATAGATTAAATATAAATATTTTTGTAAAACATCGCAACAATAAGGAACATATTTTAATCTTTAATAATCTACTAAAAAATGTTATAATATGATTACTAGATTACGACCATGTCGCAACTTTCTGGTAAACAATCCGATTTATTTAGCAAAATTAAGAGGTGTTTTATATGATTGACTTACACATTCATTCAAAATTTTCAGATGGTAGCGATACTACGGATGAAATATTAAAAAAAGTCCAACAAAAAAATATTTCAGCTATTTCTTTAACTGATCATGATACTACATTTGGAGTTTTAGAAATTATTGAAAATGCAAAAAAATATAATATAAAAATTGTACCCGGTATTGAAATTTCATCTGTTTCAAATGGACACCTCATTCATATACTTGGTTATAACATAGATATTAAAAACTCTCAACTACAGGACTTACTAAGTATAACTGCAAAATATTTTAACAAAACATTTTTAGAACGATATTATTGGCTTGAAAAAAATCATTATATTGATTTTGATATTAACAAAATTATTTCCTATTCACAGTTTAAGCAAGCCATGTCATTATCGGATATATTAAAAGCAATGATAGAAGATGGATTACCATATACATTAAATGATTGGCCTATATTTTTTGATAAATATATTAAATATTATAAAAGCGATTTTATTGAAAAATTTCCAATACATCCTTCAGAAGCTGTTGAAGTAATAAATCAAGCAAGAGGATTATCAACATTTGCACATCCTGCACGTATTGGATTAGAATCAGATATTAAAGAAATGGAAATACTATTGCCGTACGGATTAAAAGGAATAGAAGTATACTATCCTTACCACGACTCTGTTTTAGTAAATCGCTACGAAGATTTTGCAAAAAAACATGATTTAATAAAAACTGGTGGTACTGACTGGCACGGAAAAGAATTAACAACTTGGAATGTAGAAATCGGAGATTACGGTGTAAACCAGTTACCATTTTGATTTGATGATTTGGGGACGGACCTTTTGCGATTTGGGGACGGAGCTTTTGCTGCAAAGGGTCCGTCCCTAAGCAGCGAAAGCTCCGTCCCTAAATCTCCTAAATTTATTTCATGAAGTTTTCTATGTCATTTACTGTTTTAATTATGTCTTTTGAAAGATTTATGATTCCGTTTTTTGTAACCCAATAATCATCTTCTATTCTTATGCCTATTCCTTCTTCTTTAATATATAATCCTGGTTCAACTGTGTACACATTATTTTCCTGCATTGTTTTATCTCTTCTTCTTAAATCATGAACATCTAATCCAAGTGGGTGCCCTATGCTGTGGTAATAGTAATTTTCCACCTCTGAATCATCTCTAATAATTTTTAATGCTTTTAAACCTTTAGCAAAATGTTCTTTAACTGCATTGTTAACATCTATTTCTGGTGCTCCAACAAACATGGAATCAACTGCTACATCTTGAGCTTGTAGCACTAAATTATAAATTTCCTTTTGTCTTTCAGTAAACTTACCATTAGCTGGATACGTTCTTGTTATATCCGATGCATAATTTTTAGACACTGCTCCTAAATCAAGAAGAATTAAATTTCCATCTTCTATTTTATCCTGCAAATCTACATAATGTAAAATCACAGCATTTTTTCCTGAAGCCCCTATTGTTTTAAAACTTGGTTTTGAATTTCTTAACATCAATTGATATTCAAAATCTGCTCTTACTTGATATTCAAATTTTCCTACTTGTAAATTTTTCATAACAAATTCCAAAGCTTCTTTTGTATATCCTATTGCTGTTTTAATTTCTGAAATTTCTTCTTCTTGTTTTGAACCTCTTAAATTAGTAACTATATCGAGAGAATTTAAAATATTTATAGTAGGGAACTGCTTTTTAATCCAATGAGCTATTTTTTTATATTCATCATATGATTCAAATGGATCTGTATAATAGGAAACTATGTAAACAGAATCAGGTCTGTCAGCTGAACATAATTTTTTTGCAAATTGATTTAAAAATTCATTTCTGTTTAAAACAGATTGAATTCCTGAAATATTTATTGCTTCTTCTTTTTTTAGAAGTATCCCATACCATTTTTCAAAAAAATCATCAACAGGTGGTATAAAAAGTTGTTCCGTAACTTCACCTCTAATTTTATTTATAACTAAAACCATATCTTCTCTGTCTATTCCAGTTAAATAAAAGAAATTTCTATCCACTGAAAAAGCATATTCTTCATCTGCACTTTGTCTTGGTGCTTTGCCTGAGAAAAATACAGCAGTTGAATTATCCTGCATTTGTGTTGCAAACTTGGCTCTGTTATTTATAAAAAAACTTGTTTTCATTTTTTAAATTCCTCCATTTATTTTGTTATAATACCTAATTTATTCTTCCCAATCTTTAGATCTTCCCACAGCTTTTTTCCAACCATTATAAAGTAAATTTCTTTTATCTTCATCCATTTCTGGTTTAAACTTTCTGTTTATACTCCAATTTTGAGATATTTCTCCTTTTGATTTCCAAAGTCCAACAGCTAATCCTGCTAAATAAGCTGCACCAAGAGCTGTTGTTTCAGTGACTTCAGGTCTCTCAACATTTACATTTAAAATATCTGATTGAAATTGCATGAGAAAATCATTTGCTGTAGCTCCTCCATCAACTTTTAAAGCTGTTAAATTAATTCCTGAATCGTCAATCATAGCATTTATTACATCCTTTGTTTGATATGCTATTGATTCAAGTGTTGCTCTTATTATATGATTTCTGTTTACTCCCCTTGTTAATCCTAATATAGCACCTCTTGCATACATATCCCAATGTGGTGCACCAAGTCCTGTAAAAGCTGGTACAACATATACACCATTTGTATCATTTACTTTATTTGCAAAATATTCGGAATCAGCAGCATCATTAATTAGTTTTAATTCATCTCTTAGCCATTGAATTGCTGCTCCTGCTACAAATATGGAACCTTCCAAAGCGTATTCTACTTTTCCATCCAATCCCCATGCTATGGTAGTTAAAAGTCCATTATGAGATGTTACCATTTTTTCTCCTGTGTTCATAAGCATGAAACATCCCGTACCATATGTATTTTTAACCATACCAGCTTGAAAACATCCTTGACCAAAAAGCGCAGCTTGTTGATCTCCAGCTATTCCTGAAATTATAATTTCTTCACCAAATAGTTCCTTTTTGGTGTTTGCATAAATTAAAGAAGAAGATTTAACTTCAGGTAAAATACATGAAGGAATGTCCAAGTATGTTAAAATTTTTTCATCCCACTTTAATTGCTTTATATTATAAATCATTGTCCTTGAAGCATTTGAATAATCAGTGATATGGGATTTACCATTTGTTAAGTTCCAAACAATCCAAGTATCAATTGTTCCAAATAAAATATCACCCTTTTCTGCCTTTTCCCTAACGCCTTCTACATTGTCCAAAATCCATTTTATTTTAGTTCCAGAAAAATATGCATCAATTAAAAGACCTGTATTTTCTTTTATGTAATCTCCATATCCATCATTTATTAATTTGTTGCAAATATCTGCAGTTCGTCTACACTGCCAAACTATTGCATTATATACAGGTTTGCCTGTATTTTTATCCCATAAAACAGTTGTTTCTCTTTGATTTGTAATACCTATGCAAGCTATATCGGACGGATTTAAACTTGATTTGCTTATAGCATCTTTAGCCGATGAAAGTTGAGTTTCCCAAATTTCCATTGGATCATGTTCTATCCAGCCTGCTTTAGGATATATTTGAGTAAATTCTTTTTGAGATGAACTAATAATTGTTCCATTTCTATCAAAAATAATAGCACGCGAACTTGTAGTTCCTTGATCCAATGCAAGAACATAATTTTTACTCATTTGATTCTCCTTGTGAATTTTTTATGTATAATAAATTATATAACTGAAAAACTAAATAATCAATTGATTTTCTAATAAATTTACTTTTTTAAAAACTTGATTAAGTTTGAAATTAAGTATATAATATTGTTATAAAATTAACAAAATAATATCATAAAACAGTGAGGTATAACATGTCAAATGAATCATTAAAAAAATCTATTTCATTTATAGAAGCATTAGCAATTGTAGTAGGAACAATAATTGGTTCCGGTATATTTCTTAAATCAGGGATAGTTCTACAAAATGCAGGCTCTGTAACAATGAGCATTTTAGCTTGGGTTGTTGGAGGTATCATTACATTAGCATCAGCTTTGTCTATAGCTGAAATTGCATCAGCAATTCCAAAATCAGGTGGACTTTACACATATTTAGGTGAACTATATGGAGAAAAATTTGGTTTCTTATTAGGATGGGTGCAAACTATAATTTCATATCCTGCTTCAGTAGCTGCACAAGCAATTGCATTTACTACATATGCTGGATTTTTTATACCATTGAGTAGTTTAGAACAAAAAATATTAGCCATATCCATTTTGTTATTTATTCTTATTATGAATATAATTGCAACAAAATTTGGAGGAATAATTCAAACTGCTGCAACAGTGGGAAAATTAATTCCTGTAGCTGCAATAATATTTATGGGTCTTACTTCAAGCTCACCTCTTGATTTTAGTGGCTTAGATGCAACTGTAAAAGGAGCTGGTTTTGGTGCTGCTATATTAGGAACTTTATGGGCATATGATGGATGGATAAATGTTACAAATATGGCTGGGGAGCTTAAAAATCCAACAAAAGATTTGCCAAAGGTAATTTCAGCAGGAGTTATATTTGTAATAATAGTTTATTCTATATTTAATATTGCTATATTCAAAATACTTCCTTTAAGTGAAATAGTTTCTTCAAAAACTCCTGCTTCAGATGCAGCTCAAGCACTGTTAGGAAATGCTGGAGGAGCATTTATTACAGCAGGTATCATGGTTTCTGTATTTGGTGCATTAAATGGTTATTTAATGACAGGAGCTCGAATTCCAATGGTTATGGGTGAAAGAAAAGAACTTCCATTTTCAAATATAATCAGCAAAGTAAATCACAGATTCAAAACTCCAGCAAATTCTTTAATACTGGAAAGCATAATTGCAGTAATTTACATTCTATCAGGTACATTTAATACTATTACAGATTTACTAATATTTGTTCTTTGGATTTTCTTTACAATGGGCGTTTTTGGAATATTTAAGCTTAGAAAAAATTTCCCTTTGGATAAATCAACTTATAAAGTTCCTTTATATCCAATAACACCAATAATAGGTATAGTTGGAGGCATTTATATTTTGTTTAGCACAGTTATGGATACTCCTATAAATTCATTAATTGGAATTGGTATTACACTTTTAGGTCTTCCTGTTTATTACTATGTTAAAAAGAAATAAAGAAATATTAAAAATAACAAATATTTCATGATAAATTACCCAGCATTGTCAAAATGTTGGGTAATTTTTATAATTTAATAAAGCGTTTGTTATTTTTAGTTAATATTGATTTTATTTCCAAAATAAGGTATTATTAAATTAAATAATCTATTAGGAGGATTACATGAAAAAAATTATTTTTACTCTCAGCTTATGTATGATGTTAGTATTTTCATCGGTTCAAGCCTTTGCTGAAGAAATAATTGTTAACATCGATTCAGAACAAGTTGAATTTAATGAACAATCTGGAAAACCTTTTGTGGATACAAATTGGAGAACCCAAGTTCCATTTAGACAAACATTGGAGAAATATGGTGCAACTGTAGAATGGAACCAAGAAAAACAAATTGCCATAGCAACTAAGGATGGTATAACTGTAGAAATTCCTATTGGAACAAATTACATAATAAAAAATGGCGAAAAATTAGTTAATGATACAACATCTTTAATTGTTAATAACAGAACTTATTTACCAATAAGAAAAGTTATTGAAGCATTTGGTTCTGAAGTTCAGTGGGATGACTCAGTTAATACTGTAGTTATAACAAAAGAACCATTTGATGTAAAAGCTATTTTATTAAAAGCTAACGAAAAATCATATGCTTGGGAAAATTACGATGGAAAAATATTAATAGATATATTAATGCCTATGCCTGATGGATTAGGTAATGTTCAAAACATGAAAATGAAAATGGATATGGATGCTACCATATTTGTTGATCCTATGAAAATGAAAATGTCTGCTATTATGGATGCTGATTTTATGGGAGAAAAAATTTCTCAACCTATTATGGAAATGTATTTAACTGCTGATGATACGACATTTACTACTTACATGGGAATGTATGATTTTTCTGGTTTATTAACATGGCAAAAGTCTATAATGGAAGATGAGTCATTCGCTTCACTATTTAAATTAAGTAAAGATTCATCAGCTCAAATGGATGAAAAATATATTAAAGATGTAAAATATTTTGGTAAATATAAAGACACAGCAGGAAATACATTATTAAAAATTCAATATGCTATGTCTGGTGAAATTTATAACGAAGTTTTAGGAACTTATTTACAAGAATTATCCCAATCTACTAATGAATCAGATATAATGGCAGCTGAAATGTTAAAAAATATTGGAGATATTCAACTAATATCTTATATTGATGAAAAATCTGGAGAATTAGTTAAATATGAATTTGATTTAAGTAAAATTTATAGTTCCATGTTTGGTTCGCTTTTAGGAATGGATGGAATGGAAGGAATGACTGCTGAAGACCTGGCAGTATTTCAAAATATGCAAGCTAAAATGGTTATGGAAATACACCATATAAATGCAGCTACAGATTTTGTAATTCCAAAAGAAGCTTTAAACGCTCCTGAAATTGATTTAATGGAACCTGTAGAAACTGAAGTACAATAAAATTCAATAAAAAAATTGCCGGTTAAGAAATCCTTAATCGGCTTTTATATTATAATTAACACTATTTAAATAGTCATAGCACTTTTTCCTAATAAATTCAATATCATCAAATTTATCAGGATTGGCTTTACCCTTTATATCGGCTATGTTTAGTTCAAACATGTCATTTAGTCTATCTACACCCACATCATTAATAAATTTTTTAAGTCCTTCTAAAGTGTTAATATTTTTTATGTCCTTTATATAATGATACCTGATTAAAATTTTCACATCTTCTATAAAATCATTATCATACCCTAGTCTTTTAAGAATTTCTTCGCTTTTTTCTGACGATTTTATATGATGACCATAAAAATGACCGCGACCTTTTGTATCTAAAGTAAAACAATCAGGCTTACTTATATCATGTAAAAGAGCTGACATTCTTAAATTTAATTTTGGTTCTATATTATCTACAACAGCCAAAGTATGATCTAATACATCTTTGTCATGATATGGCGTGTGTTGATCAAA
>JARBUP010000096.1 GCA_029239575.1 Bacillota bacterium | reverse complement strand
GTTTTGCTCATCAGCATATTCAACTAATGTATCAATTGTTTTTTGTCCAATTTTTCTTCTTGGTACATTTATTATTCTATCAAAACTTACATCATCCTTCTGATTTTGTATAAGCATTAAATATGACACTATGTCTTTAATTTCTTTTCTGCCGTAGAACTTAAGACCGCCAACAATTTTATATGGTATTCCCTCTCTTATTAAACCTTCTTCTAATGCCCTTGACTGTGCATTAGTTCTATAAAGGATTGCCATGTCAGAATAACTAATCTTGTTTTGTTTATGTTCTTTACGCATTAAAGCAGAAACCATGAATGCTTCTTCTTTTTCATTGTCTGTTTCAACAAGTTTAATTAAACTTCCATCACAACAGTCAGTAAATAAATTTTTACCCTTTCTTTGAGAATTATTCTTAATAACTCCATTAGCAGCATCCAATATTACATTTGTTGAACGATAGTTTTTTTCAAGCTTTACTACTTTAGCTCCTTCAAAATCTTTTTCAAAATCAAGGATATTTTGTATGTCAGCACCCCTCCAACCATATATGGATTGGTCTTCGTCACCAACAACAAATATATTGCTTTCGCCATTGCTTTTTTGACCAAGTTTTTTAACAAGATTATATTGAACTTTATTAGTATCCTGGTACTCATCAACTAAAATATATTTAAATCTTTCTCTATAACTTTCCAATACATCTTCATCAGTTTCTAAAAGTTGTAATGCTTTAACAATTAAATCATCAAAATCAAGAGCGTTTGATTTTTTTAATTTTTTCTCATACAAAGCATATACTTCACCTATATTGCGCAAATTAAAATTAGTGAAATTATCAGCAATAAATTTATCAGGTGTTACTCGATTATTTTTCTCCGTACTTATAATACTTCTTATAACATTTACATTATATGTTTTAGTATCTAAATTCTTTTCTTTTATGCAATCTTTTATTACAGTTTTTTGGTCATCAGTGTCATATATAACGAAATTTTTATCATATCCAATTCTATCTATATGACTTCTAAGAATTCTGACACATATGGAGTGAAATGTTCCAATCCACATTTTATCAATTGAATAATCAATAAGTTGTCCAATTCTTTCCTTCATTTCTTTAGCAGCTTTATTTGTAAATGTTATGGACAATATTTCCCAAGGCTTAGCTTTGCCAGTTTCTATTAAATTAGCAATACGGTGAGTTAATACTCTTGTTTTTCCCGTACCAGCACCTGCAATAACAAGTATGGGCCCTTTGTCGTGGGCAGCAGCTTCTTTTTGTTTTTCATTTAAAGAATTTAATAAATTCATTTTTCCTCCAGTAAATCTATATTAAATAAACTAATCATCATTTTATTTTTGTTACTAAATTATATCACATGATTAAAACTACCTCAATAAATATTGATTATAGTCGAATTTAAAATTAATGTTGCAAGAAAGATTAAATATTAAAATTATTACTTATTAATATGGTTTAAGCGTATTTTTATGGGTATATAATTCTTAACAAACTAATAACTACCTTTGTTATATTTTAACAAAAAGCTAATATAGAAATATTAATGATGAAAATTATATTTATATTTAGGAGGCAATTATGAAAAAAATTTTAGTTCCTGTTGATGGTTCAAAAACTTCATTAAAGGCAGCTGAAAGTGCTATAATTTTAGCAAAACAATTTAATAGTGAAATTAATTTTATTACAGTTGTAAAAAAACCAAATTCAGATAAATATAGCATATTTGGTTTAAATGTTGAAAATGCTTTTAAAACAAACCAAAAAGAAATGCTTAAGCATTTAATAGATCAAGAAACCAAAATGTTAAATATGATTGTAAGAAATATTGACAGTGAAGGTTTAAAAGTAAATAAAGAAATTGTAACAGGTAAAAGTGTTTATGAAGAAATTGTAAAAACTGCAAAAGACGGAAATTATGACCTCATTGTAATGGGAAAAAGAGGACTTTCAGCAATGGATAGATTTTTTATAGGATCAGTAACTCAAAGGGTTCTGGCAGAGTCACCATGCCCTGTTTTAATAATAAATGATTAAATAACGATTAATAACGATTACTGTTGCTAAATTTTTTATTTTAAATACGTCCCCATAACATATTTCAATAATAAGTAATAGGACAGTACCTATTATATTAAGTACTGTCCTTATTTTATAGTTTATTTATCTTTTTTAAAAAGCTTGTTATATTATTTAAAAGTTCATCTATATTATTAGTATTTAATGACATATTCTCAACAGGACACATGCCTGTATTATCTCTGTTTATAATATATTCTGCTTTTTCTTCGTATTCATATATAATTTTTGTTTTATCCAAAAAATCAATTGCTTTTTCAGAAATTAAATTAGTAGAAAGCTCTTTAATTTCTCCATATTGTAGTAGCATTGCAGCTGCTCTTCCTATAACCTTATCTGCAACAGAAGCTCCTTTAAGTAAATGCTTATATTCTTTAACTGCTGTATACATGGGCTTAATTCCAAAATCAGAGCTTGTAAAAATTACTTTTCCGTTATTAACTATTACTAAAGAAAGTTGTTCTTTTACTAAGAGTTCTTTAGCTATTTCCAAATCGTTCATTTTAACCTCCATTTAGTAATAATACTAAATATTTTATTATCACTAGTTCAGTCACTAAATATTTATACAATTAAACATTATAATATAATTTTTCATTTACATATTTAGATGGTAATCAATATATTTTCCTACTTTTAATACCGCATCATCAATTGATTGTTGAAGAGTTATTTCATTTGGTATTGCAATTTTAATATTGCATTTATCATTTGGAATCAATATTTTTAATGCACTGCTTTCTCCAATTGCTTGGGCCATCCTCGGGCTCATTTCTCCTAACATGGAATTTGCAATAACAATTGCAACAACGCCTATTATAATATCAGCTTCTTTTGCATTATATATTATAGCATTTTCTCCTGTAGCGCCTTCATCTGCACCACCCTTTAACATTTTAGTAGTTGCAATGGAATTTGTACCTAACGCAAGTACTCTTATATTTAAATTTTCTTTTTTTAATCTCTCTATAATAACTTTTCCAATTCCGCCACCCTGACCATCTATGATAGCAACCGTAATAATTTTATTGCGATGATGCATATGAACCTCTCAAATATATAGATATTTTTTATATAATATTAATATGGTATCATATAAAAATCTTAAGTTCAAGTAAGTTAATTATTTAATTTTAAACCACCTTATATTTTTAATACTGTTTCTTAAATACTCTTTAAAATTGTTTAGCTTTTATTATTTAGGGAATAATATTTTTAAAAATAGATAAAAGGTGGAATACAATGAATAATGATGTTAATAACATTCATAACTCTGATGTAATTGAAAAAAATCTTAATTATTTAATTGAAAATCACGGTGATATTTATGAAGCTTATGAGCATTATGGCAGATTAGTACATGAAAAAGGCGGTCCTTTAGATGAAAAAACAAGATGGCTTATAAAAATAGCTTTGTCCGCAGATTGCCAAAATGAATATTCTTTAAGAACTCATATTTTAAAAGCATTAGCAGCAGGATGTACAAAAGAAGAAATAGAACATGTTTTGCTTTTAGTTGGACCAACAAGCGGTTTCCCTAAAACAATGAGAGGACTTTTAATATTAAGAAATATTATTGAAAAAGAAAAATAAGTAATATATAAAAGAAGTAACATATATTTTAAATTTTAAAATATTTGCTACTTCTTCTTTTATTTGTTTATAATTCAAATTTTAAACTTATTTAGTTAATCCCTTATTATATACTTTACCGTTAAATAATGTTGTTGTATTTTTATATTCATATAATTCACTTACAGTTACAAGTTGGTATCCCCTATTTATTAATTCAGGAACAACTATTTCCACAGCTTTAGCCGTACTGTCATATATATCGTGCATTAAAATTATATCTCCGTCTTTTACGTTATCAAGAATTTTATTAACTATGATTTCTGTATCCCTATTTTCCCAATCTTTTGTATCAAGGGACCAAAGTACAATTGGTTTATATATTTTCTTATTAAATTCATTATTTACAAATCCAAATGGCGGTCTCATTATAGATGGAGTATAATATTTAGTTGCTTCATTTATTTTCTTATCCGTCAAACTCATTTCTTCATTTAAATCTTTATTAGATAGTGTGGTTAGATTTTTATGATTGTAACTATGATTACCAATTTGATTTCCACCTTCAACCATTCGAACTAATATATCTTCATTATTTTCAATTTCAGTGCCTAAAATGAAAAATGTTGCAGCTGAATTATTTTTTTCTAATACATCTAATATTGCTGGAGTATATTGTTCAGATGGACCATCATCAAATGTCAAAGCTACCATTGGTTTATTTAAATCAATATTTCTATTAGTGTTAATTTCAGACTCATTTATATTTGTATTTTCTTGAGCATATATTTGAACATTAGCTGATAAAATCAGCATCAAAGACATAAAACAAATCAATATTTTATTTTTCATTTTAATTCCTCCAAATAACTTTATATTTTTATATAAAATTAATATATACGATTAAGATATACGTATTATATATCCATTAAAAAAATATATCCATATGAGCTTTTAGGATATATTTCTAAATAAAGGGAGGAATCCAAGGGCTTAATACTAAAATGAAAATCAACTATTTCAAGAATAATACTTATTCAAGAATTCAAAAAATATTTTATTCCTGAATTAAAAGTTTTCTGTCAATTTTATTTAAATGTTTATAAAAGAACTTAACGAAATTAATTTTTATTTTTGCACGCTATAATTTTTCTTTTAATTAAGTCCAATTAAAACCGCTGCAAATATAAATATGCTTCCGCTTAAAAATAGTAAAGCTTGATATTTAATTTGAAATTTCGCCCATTTTATATAGTCCAACCTTGCTGCAGATAAGCAAGCAATCAATACTCCCGCTGTTGGGAAAATTAAATTTGTGAATCCATCACCTAATTGATATGCCAATACACCTACCTGTCTTGTAACTCCAGCAATATCAGACAAAGGAGCCATCAAAGGCATAGTAAGTGCTGCTTGTCCGGAACCGGAAATTATGAAAAAATTAAATATGGATTGGAAAATAAACATGAACCATGCGGAAATTGCAGGTGGAAACACGCTTATCAAATTACCTGCTTTAGACAATATTGTATTTAATACACTTGGTGTATTTGCATCTACACCACCCAAGACAATTAATATTCCTCTTGCAATAGCAATAACAAGTGCTGCACCAAGCAAATCAGCAGCGCCCTTTTGAAATGAAGTTGCTATATCATCAATTTCCATATTATTCAACTTAAATATAACGCCTATTATTCCTGATATTAATCCCATAACAAAAAACTGAGATGCAATTTCTGGTATGTAATAGCTATATGCAACTACACCGTATACAACCCAAATTACTGTAAGCACTACTGTTAGTAATACTAATTTGTCACCAATTCCTAATTTAGACTTTATTTCAATATTTCCTGATATATTTCTGAAATGGTCATCACTTTCATAGCTGACTGATAAGCTTGGATTTTTTTTGATTTTTCTTGCATAGTTCATAGTAAATATAACACCCATAATCGTGAAGAATAACCACATAACCATTCTAAAACCAGCTCCGCTAAGGACAGGTATATCTGCAATGCTTTGTGCCAACGCCACTCCAAAAGGATTCATCCAAGATGTTGCAAATCCAACTTCAGATGCAACTATTGTAATCATTAGCGCTGTAACCGAGTCATATCCCATTGCAACAGTCATAGGTGCTAATATCATTACAAATGGAATAACTTCTTCATTCATACCGAAAGTTGCTCCTCCCAATGAAAACATTGTATAAACCAAAGGTATAATCAAATACTCTTTTCCATTCGATATAGAAATTATAGTATTAAGCCCATTATCAATTGCTCCAGTTCTCATAACTATTGCAAATGCACCGCCAATTACTAAAACAAACGCTATGACACCTACAGCAGGACCCCATTTATCACCCGATACCATTCCTTCAAAAACTGCATTTAATGCACCAGTTTTTCCTCCAAAATCTTCTGTTCCAAATAAAGGAGCATTATATTTTATACTATTGCCGTTTTCATCTTTAACAATTCTGAATGTTTCAGGCTTCAATACCGTTCTTGTTACTTCCTCTCCGTTCTGAACATAAGTTTTTTGTTCTACATCAAAAACACCCACTGGAATAAAATAAGTCATTATAGAACAAAAAATAACAACTAAATAAATTAGTACTAAAGTATGAGGAATTCTTATCCCCTTTTTATTCATTGTCTTCATATATACCTCCACGATTTTTAATCACTATGTTTTAACATTTTTGCTAACGATTTCATCTAAAATAAATTAACTAATAAAATCATATTATATAACTTATCTATTTGAAATTTTGCGTTTGATTAACCAAATTTATTTATTTATTTATTTATTTATTTATTTATTTATTTATTTATTTATTTATAATTTTAAAGTTCCTTCGAAGGATTTTTGAATACTAAATAACATTTGATTTTTCAAATATCTTTTTATATATTTCCACTCCATCAACTAAAACATTTTCATTAAAATTAAATTGTGATGAATGTAGTGGATATATAAATCCTTTTTTATCATTTTTTATTCCAAGCATTAAAAACAGACCCGGTATTTTCAGCTGATAAAAACCAAAATCTTCAGATATGGTCATAGGTTTCATTTCAATAAATTTATCTTTGTCCATCATCTCTTTAAATTTAATAAATAATTCTTCATCATTTACAACAGGAGGACAAAAATCAATAAAGTCAGTATTTATTATTACATTGAACATTTTTTGAAGACCATTATTAATATCAATCATTTTATTTTTAATAAACTCATAGACATCCATATTAAAAGTTCTTAAAGTACCCTCTAAGGTTACTTTATTTGATATTTGATTTCTCATAGTTCCGCCGTTTATTTTGCCTATTGATAATACCGCAGGTTCCATAGGATCAATATTTCTGCTTATTATACTTTGATAGCTATCAATAAGCTTGGATGCAACATATATTGCATCCACTCCCTTATGTGGCTGTGCTCCATGGCTGCATACTCCTTCTATGGATATATCAAAATCTATTATTTGTGCCATAAAAGGACCTGGTTTCGATCCAATCATGCCTTCCGGAATTTCAGGCTGAAGATGTATTCCAAATATTTTTTCAACATTATACTTTTGAAAATTTTCGTCATTTAAAACTACATCAGCACCTCCTGCATTTTCTTCACCAGGTTGGAAAAGCAAAACAATACTTCTGTTAATGTCTGAAATTTCTGATAAATATCGTGCAAAACCTAACAAAATAGTCATATGACCATCATGACCACAAGCATGCATAAAACCATTTTTTGATGCATAATCTAAACCTGTTTTTTCTTCAACTTCAAGTGCATCCATATCTGATCTAAAGCAAATAGGTCTTTTGCCGCTTCTTCCCTTTTTAAATGCTAATATACCTGTTTTAGCAACTATCTCAACATGATATCCTAATTTGATAAGATATTCTTCAATATATTTTGATGTTTTATATTCTTGAAAAGCAGGTTCAGGTATTTGATGAAGATCTCTTCTGATTTCTATAAGTTCTCTACTTAAATCCATATTGCCTCTTTCTTAATATGCTTTATAAATTTTATAATTTACTAAAACTTTGCAATGTGAATCTCCATTTATGTTCTGTGCAAAGTTTTAGCATGTACTATTTAAATTATTGCTTAATATTTAGTTTAACTATTTGTTATTATAATGTTGCTAAATATTCACTGAATTTATTTAAGCCAACTTCTAATTCTTTTGAATCAAATGCATATCCTATACGCACACATCCTTCAAGCTCAAAACATTCACCTGGTGTAAACATAATTCCTGTTTTTTTCATAAGTTCTATACAAAATTCTTTAGATGGAATATCAAAATCATAATACAATAATGCAGTAGTTCCTGCTTCAGGTCTTACATAACTAATATGTTTTTCTCCTTGAACCCATTTATCTAAAATTTCTCTATTTCTTAATATGATCTTACGATTTCTTGCAAATATAGCATCTTTATTTTTTAATGCAATACTTGCAAATAAATCATCTAAAACACCACAACTTATAGTATCATAGTCCCTTCGTTCTCTTGCAGCTGCTAAAACTTCAGAAGATCTTGTTGCGATCCATCCCATTCTCAATCCTGCCAACGAAAATACCTTCGACATAGAACCTACGCTGATTCCCTTGTCATATAAATCTACAATAGATGGCATATAGCTTCCATCCTCGCTGATACCTCTGTAAACTTCATCACATAATACATAAGCATCCACGCTTCTTGCAATTTCTACAATTTCCTCCATAATCCCTGATGGAATCCATGAACCTGATGGATTATTGGGATTATTGATGGTAATCATCTTAGTGTTTTTGTCTACGAGTTTCTTCAATTCAGATAAATCAGGCAAAAACTTATTTTCAGGTTTCAATTGTAGAATTCTTACTTCAGCTCCAATTGACTCAGGAATAGAATAGTGCTGCTGATATGTGGGCATTACAGAAACCATATTGTCCTTAGGTTCTATAATAGTCATTATTGCCATATTATTAGCTCCTACTGCTCCGTGTGTAGGAACAATCTGAGATGGTCCTATTTTTTTGTAAAGACTGCTTATTCCATCTAAAAGTGCAGGTGAACCGTGTATATGGCTGTATGTCATTCTCATATCTGCAATACCTGCAAGAAATTCTTCTGGATTCTCTCCTGCTAATGTCAAAAGTTCACGTAAACTAAGTGAATCTATACATGTTTCAGCAAGATTATATACTGCATCATTTTCATATTTATCCATCCATTGCTCTACTTTAAAAGTTTTTATTTTCATGATATTCCTCCAATTTTATTTAAATATTGCTAAATTCGTTATTTATATAATTTATATCTCATCTTTTAACTGATATAGTTTAATTGCTAAATTCAAATTGGAATAAAACTCATATTCTGTTACATCAGAATCAAGTTTTTCCTTAAGTTTTTCAATACGATACCTTGCAGTGTTTTCATGTATATTCAATTGTGCAGCTGTTTCCTTTATTTGCCCACCATTTAATACATAAGAAATTGCAGTTTCCATATGTTTTCTATTTTGTTCAGATTCCTCTTCAAGCAACGGTTTTAAATATCTGTTTGCAAAACCTTGCAAATAACTATTTTGCTCGCATGGCAATAGAAACTGGTAAACTCCAATATCTGAAAATGTAAGATATTCCTTCTGTAAAATTTTACATGCACGCAAAGCATATGTTGCTTCTCTTAGTGCATAATCAAGCTCCAGACGACTTTGTTTTACAGTGCTTGCTCCACAATAAATTTCTA
>JARBUP010000095.1 GCA_029239575.1 Bacillota bacterium | reverse complement strand
AAGGGAAGAATTATTAGAAGTTATTTGGGGATATGAATATTTTGGTGATTTGAGAACTGTAGATGTACATGTTAGAAGACTTAGAGAAAAAATAGAAAATAATGTAGATACTTATGAATACATTCTCACAAAATGGGGTGTTGGATATTATTTCAGAAGTAAATAAATTTCTGTTTTAATCCGATTATTTGTTTGTATTTCAATGAATATAATTAAAAGATATAAAAATTAGCATCTAAATTAAAATTTAATTTTATGCTAATTTTTTTTTATAAATACATATTGACAAAGTATCAGAATTATGGTATTTTCTTATGTAGAAAATAATTAAATTAATAAATGGAGAAAAAATGCAAATTAACACAGCCAAAATTTTAATAAAAGTTAATAAGGGGTTTTATAAAAAGAATTATAATTTTATTTATTTTAATTATATTTTTAAGGAATAGCTGTTTCACTTTTTAAAGTGTAGATAGCTATTTTTTTTAAGTTTTAGTAAAAATTTAAAATTTAATATAGATATTGGAGGTAAGAATGAAAGGTAGAATAATACTTGAAAATGGAATGATATTTGAAGGTGAATGCTTTGGAAAAATATCTGACTCAGTTGGTGAAGTCGTTTTTAATACGGGGATGACAGGTTATCAAGAAATTTTAACCGACCCTTCCTACTATGGACAAATTGTTACAATGACATATCCTTTAATAGGAAATTACGGTATTAATTTAGATGACTCTCAATCAAAAAGCCCAAAGGTTAAAGGGTTTATAGTAAGAGAAATATGTAAGGAACCAAATAATTTTAGATGTGAAATTGATTTAGATATTTATTTAAAACAAAACAATATTATGGGTATTGAAAAAATAGATACAAGACAACTTACTAAAATAATTAGAGAAACTGGTACCATGAAAGGAATTTTAACAACTAAAGAATTATCAGAAAGTGAAATAAGAGAATATTTTAATAATTTTAATAATAGTGATGCAGTTCAAAATGTTACACCAAATGAAATTAAAACTATTGGTGAAGGAGAATTGCATATTGGAATAATAGATTTTGGTATAAAACAAAATATAATTAATTCATTTCTTGAAAAAAAATGCAAACTTACTATTTTTCCTGCAAATACAAAAGCAGAAATAATTTTAGAACACAATTTAGACGGTATATTTCTTTCGAATGGACCTGGTGATCCATCTGATTTATTGGATATAATAGAAAATGTAAAAATATTAATAAAACATAAACCAGTAACAGGAATTTGTTTAGGACATCAATTAATTTCTCTTGCATTAGGTGCTAAAACAACAAAAATGAAATTTGGGCACAGAGGAGGAAATCATGCGGTTAAAAATTTGTTAACTGGCAAAGTTACAATTACTTCTCAAAATCATGGTTACATGGTTGAAAAAGAAACTTTAACTGATGACATGATTATAACTCATATTAATATTAATGATAATACTATTGAGGGCATCAAGCACAAAACATTACCTGTAATGTGTATTCAATATCATCCTGAAGCATGCCCAGGACCACATGATTCAAACATAATATTTGATGATTTCATAAATTTATATAAAGGAGCTAACTAAAATGGGTTTAGATAAAAGCATAAAGAAAGTATTAGTAATTGGTTCAGGACCTATTATCATAGGTCAAGCTGCCGAGTTTGATTATTCAGGAACGCAAGCTTGCCGCTCTTTAAAAGAAGAAGGAATAGAAACTGTATTAATAAATTCTAATCCAGCAACTATTATGACGGATAAAGAAATAGCAGATAAAGTATATATAGAGCCATTGACTGTAGAATATATAGAAAAAATTATAGCAAAAGAAAGACCGGATAGCGTAATAGCAGGAATGGGAGGCCAAACAGGTCTTAACTTAACTGTAGAACTTCATGATAAAGGCATACTTGATAAATATAATGTTCGTGTTATAGGAACTTCTGTTGAATCTATAAAAATTGGTGAAGACAGAGAGTTGTTCAAAGATATGATGAATCAAATAGGGGAGCCAATAGTTGATTCGGAAATAGTAACGGATATGGAAAATGGTAAAAAAGTTGCTAACAGAATTGGATATCCTATTATAATACGACCTGCTTATACTCTTGGAGGTACAGGTGGCGGAATTGCTAATAATGAAGAAGAACTTGTTGAAATATTATCAGCTGGACTTCAATTGAGTATGAACAAACAGGTTTTGATTGAGAAAAGTATTAAAGGTTGGAAAGAAATAGAATATGAAGTAATGCGTGATAAAAATGGGACTTGCATAACTATTTGTAATATGGAAAATTTTGATCCTGTTGGAGTTCATACGGGGGACAGCATAGTTGTAGCACCTTCTCAAACTTTATCAGATGTTGAATATCAAATGCTAAGAACTGCATCAATTAAAATAATAGATGCAATAAAAATAGAAGGAGGATGCAATGTACAGCTTGCGTTAAATCCTAAAAACTTTGAATATGCTATAATAGAAATAAATCCGAGAGTTAGCCGTTCATCAGCATTAGCTTCAAAAGCAACAGGTTATCCTATTGCTAAAGTAGCAACTAAAATTGCTTTGGGATATAATTTAGAGGAAATAGAGAATTCAGTTACAAAGAAAACTTCAGCAGCATTTGAACCAACTCTTGATTATGTTGTATTAAAAATTCCTAAATGGCCTTTTGATAAGTTTTTCAATGCTAAAAGAAGCCTTGGAACAAAAATGATGGCAACGGGTGAAGTTATGGCAATAGGAAATAATTTCGAATCAGCTTTGCTAAAAGCTGTACGTTCCCTTGAAATAAAACAATACTCTCTATATTTAAAAACTGCTGCACTTGTTAGCACAACAGAGATAAAAGCAAGAATTCAAACACCTGATGATGAAAGAATGTTTTACTTAGCAGAATTAATTAGAAGAGGTTATAGAATAGATAAAATTTCTGAGTTAACTGGTATAGATGAATTTTTCTTAAACAAAATACTAAACATAGTTGAAGAAGAAGAATTTTTAAGAAATGCTAATTTATCAGATTTGGATTATGATTATCTTAAAAAGCTAAAGAAAATGGGATTTTCAGATAAAGGAATTGCTGATTTCTTAAATGTAAATCCAAATGATATTTATAATTTAAGAGTAAAATATAATTTAAAAGCAGTTTATAAAATGGTGGATACATGCGGCGGCGAATTTGAGGCTGTATCACCTTACTATTACTCCACATATGATGAGTATGACGAAGTAAAAATATCTGACAAAAAGAAAATATTAGTAATTGGTTCAGGACCTATAAGAATTGGTCAAGGCGTTGAATTTGATTATTGTTCAGTGCACAGTATATTCGCATTAAAAAAATGTGGAATAGAAACAATTATAGTAAATAACAATCCTGAAACAGTAAGTACAGATTTTGACATAGCGGATAAATTATACTTTGAACCTTTAACTGAAGAAGATGTATTAAATATTATAGAAAAAGAAAATCCAAACGGTGTAATATTACAGTTTGGCGGACAAACAGCTATTAAGCTTGCAAATTTCTTTAAAGAAAAAAATATTCCTATTTTAGGTACTGACCCAGAACAAATAGATGTTGCAGAAGATAGGGAAAAATTTGAAGAAATTTTGGAATCTTTAAATGTAAAAAGACCAAAAGGAAAAGCGGTATTAAATTTACAAGATGGATTAAAAGTTGCGGATAAAATTGGTTTCCCAGTTTTAGTAAGACCTTCATATGTACTAGGGGGTCAAGGAATGGAAATAACTTATTCAAATGAAGAACTCACAACTTATTTAAATAATGCTTTTAAATTAACAAAAACCCCAATTTTAATAGATAAATATTTAGTTGGACGTGAAATTGAAGTTGATGCCATTTGTGATGGAGAAGATATTTTAATACCAGGTATAATGGAACATTTAGAAAGAGCTGGAGTTCACTCAGGAGATAGTATTTCAATATATCCTCCTAAAAATTTAAGTGAAGAAACTAAAATTAAACTAACAGAAATAACTAAAAAAATAGCAAACGCATTAAAAACAGTTGGAATGGTTAATATACAGTTTATAGAATTTGAAAATGAACTTTATATAATTGAAGTTAATCCTCGTTCATCAAGAACTGTTCCATATATAAGTAAAGTAACTAATATCCCAATGATTGAACTTGCTACAAGAGTAATGCTTGGTGAAAAATTAAAGGATATAGGATATGGAACAGGTTTATATAAAGAAGCTAAATTAACAGCAATAAAAGTTCCTGTATTTTCAACTCAAAAACTTGAAGGTGTTGATGTAAACTTAGGACCAGAAATGAAATCTACAGGAGAAGTTTTAGGAATAGGGAAAACTTATATAGAAAGCTTGTATAAAGGGTTTATTGCAGCAGGTGTGAAAATTCCTGATAAAAATAAAAAAATCCTTGCAACTATAAAAGATAGGGATAAAGAAAACTTTAAGGATATTGCGTTAAAATTAAATAAATTAGGTTATAGCTTTGTTGCAACTGAAAAAACTGCTTTATATTTACAAACAATTGGTATAGAAGCAGAAACGGTTAAAAAGATTAATGAAGGAAAACCAAATATATTAGATTATATAAAAAGTGGAGAAATTGGTTTAGTAATAGATATACCAACAAAAGCAAATGATAAAAACCGTGATGGTTTTAGAATAAGAAGGACTTCAGTAGAAGCATCTATTAATGTTTTAACATCATTAGATACTGCAGCTGCGATGATTGAAATAATGGAAGCGCATTTAACCCTTAATGATACAGATGTTTATAATATTTCTTTAATAAATTAAAAATAACTTGAAAAGTTTGTAGAAGTATGATATAATCATTATTGATGGGGATAGATGGGTTCTGGTGTGCCTCCTGGTCTTCAAAATCAGTCGCGGGGCGGTATACGTCCTGGGTGGGTTCGATTCCCACATATTCCCGCCAATAAGGAGAATAGCGATGCATAGAAATGTATTGGTATGTGTAACTCAACAGAAAACATGTGAGAACTTAATTAGATTAGGTGTTAAGTTGTTAAATGAAGTTTCATATGACGGAAACTCTAATCTTTATGTTATTCATGTTGTAAATGAAAAAGACAAACTTTTGTATAACTTAAGTGATGGAGATGCTATTGAGTATTTGTTTGAAATTACTAAAGAAGTTGGAGCAAGTTTAGTCGTTAAAAGATCAAAAGATGTTATTCAAACAATAGCTGATTTTGCATTAGAAAAAGAAATAACGCATGTTGTTATTGGAAGTTCTAATGATCAAGATTCATCAAAATCATTTTTAGGCAAGCTTAAAAGGAAATTATTCGGTGTAGAAATTATTATGTAGCAAAAGGTACATTATGAATATTATATCAAAACTATCTTTAATTTTTAAATTTGTTTTTGATAAACAAATTCCTTTAAAACATAAATGGTGGATATTAATTCCATTAATTTATATATTAAGTCCAATTGACTTAATTCCTGCACCAATTTTTGGATTTAGTGTTGTAGATGATATTGTAATGATTGTATATCTTTTGTCCGTTGTTAATGAAAAAACTACAAAGTATAATTACAACCAGCAAGATCAATCAGAAAAAAAAGAACAAACTAAACAAGGTTTTTTTAATAAGAATAATAACAAAAATGATTATAACAATAAAAACGATAATAAAGAAACTAAAGAAGAAATTATCGAAGGTGTTGAATATAAAGTTGAAAAAGATGATGAATAAGTAAAATTTAAGGTCGCGAAAGCGACCTGTTTTTTATATTATAGGAAAGTTCTAATTTCCTATAATATAAAAATAAGGGGTGAAGGGGAAGAATTCCCCTCCGGTTTAAGGAGGGTGCTCAGGCTGTGAAACAGCCGTGGTCGGGAACCATAGGGTTCCATAGCGAAAGCATCGAAGATGCTTTTTTTATAAAAAACATTTTCATTTCTTAATAATTATGTTAAAATGTAAAAGAGTTTAGAGTTTAAAATAGGGGGAGTGAACGGATGAAGAACAATTATAAGATTATTCGTACAATATTTGAAAATACATTCCAAAGAGTTTTAGAATGTAAAGATGACAAAACCGATGAAATCTTTTACAGCAATGTAATAATGAATAAAAAAGTAATTAATCTTATAAATTTAGAAAATTTGAGTTCCCTAAATTCCAATGTAATAGAAAGTTATTGCACAAATGACCGCTTATACATATTTACAAATCAGTTAAAATCTTACGCAAAATCTTTAAGGGAATATACATTAAATAATGAATTAACAATTAAACAGCAATTTGATCTAACAAAAAAAATAATAGAGTTATCAAGTAATACTTTTAACATGACAGATGTTGTGCAAAAGAAAATTCTCGATTTAGATAAAATATTTGTTGATAGTAAAGGTGAATTATTAGTTGATTTAAATCTTATATTTGAACAAGAATACGATATCAGTAATAATGAAACTTTTAAATCCATTGGTAATATGATTCATTTTATATTTTCTAAAACAGAAATAGAAGATTACAATATTTCTGAACTTGTACCTCCGGATATATTAAAAATAATAGTAAGATTGTTAACTCAAGAATATATGCATCCCAAAGATGCTTTAAGAGAATTATTAAATTCACCTATTTTTAATATGATTACAAGTTTTTCTTCAAAGGAAAATAAAAAAGTAGAAAATAAAATAATAAATACTGTAATAGATGATTTGAAAAAGTCAAATATTATTATAAGCAAGGAATTCAACAAAAATGAAAGTGAAAAAAAGGTAGTAAGTGAAACAAAAGAAACAAAAGAAACAAAAGAAATAAAAGATCAAAAAAATAAAAAAGCTGTTATGGAAGCTGCATTAGGTGAAATAGAAAATACTAAAATATTTAATGACGAAATTCAGGACAAAGTTATTTTTGATATTTATGTAAATGGTGATGAAGAAATAAATGAAGATGAAGATAATAAATTAGGCTTATTAAAAGATAATTTTATATTAAAAGCGATTTTGTCAATAGTTATAGTAATCTTTATATTATTAGCAAGTAAATTTTTAATTAATAAATTTAATGAATCAAAAGAAGTTTCTTCTAATTTAAACAATGAACATATTAATGCAGAAAATAGTAATGCAAATAATAGCACTGAACAAGCTGATTTAGATTCAGTAAACAAATATTTAAATGATGAATTAATTAAAAATTCAGGTTATTCAGGTGATGTTGCTATAGAAGATACGGAAATATTTGTTGAAGGTAGCAAATCTTTATTAATAAACAATAAAGTAAATGATGTTAAAAAAACTTTATTTGCAACAGTTGATTTTAAGAATGAAAATAATAAATATTTGTTAGAAAAACAAATAGCTGTTTCTGCTAAAGCAAAGTCTGAAAAGGATGTAATAGCTTCAGTTGTTTTAGAAGCATACAAAGATGATAAAATAATTTCTACATTTAAATCTAGTATAAAAATATATAATGATATATGGTCACAAATTTTAGTTCCTGTTAATATGGCTGATGCAGATTCATTAAATATATACATAGAATATGAAGGCGAAAATAAAGTATGGGTTGACTCGTTATTAATTGATGTTGTTAAATAAATATAAAATTGTACAACATAATATATATTTTAAAATAAAAAGTTTTACGTATGGTTATATGTAAAACTTTTTTTACCATTTTTTTAATATTTAAGGAAAATTATTGAACTTTTTTTATTTTATTACGTCTTATTAAGAGGTTATCATTAATCATAATAACAAAATTTATTATTAAAAGTCGAATTGATATTTAAAACAGGAGGCAGAATAAATTTGATTAAAATAAAAAATTTATCTAAATTGTATAAGTCAGGCCAAATTCAAGTTGAAGCTTTAAAAAATATTTCAATTGATATTGAAGAAGGGGAATTCGTTTCCATAATGGGTCCATCGGGCTCGGGAAAATCAACTCTACTAAACATTATAGGGTGCTTGGATCATGCAACAGATGGAACTTATGAACTTTCAGGGAACCGAGTAGATGAACTAAGCGATTCTAAAATGTCTGAAATAAGAAATTTATTCATTGGATTTGTTTTTCAAAATTTTCATTTGTTACCCAGAATGTCGGCTATAAGGAATGTGGAAATACCTCTTATTTATAGAGGTATGAACAAAAATAAAAGAAGAGAACTTTCTGAGCAAGCTTTAAAGATGGTTGGTCTTGAAGATAGAATGCATCATTTGCCATCACAGCTTTCAGGAGGACAACAACAAAGGGTTGCTATAGCAAGAGCTTTAGTTGGTAGCCCCTCTATTATACTTGCAGATGAGCCAACGGGAGCCCTGGATACTAAAAATGGAAGTATGTTAATGGAATTATTCGTAAAATTAAATGATGAAAATGGCATTACTATAGTTCAAGTTACACATGAAGAAGATATTGCAAATTATGGAAAAAGAATATTAAGATTAGTCGATGGAGAAATAGTATTGGACACAAAAAAGCAATGGAGGGAAAAAAATGTATAAAAAAGTTATATCAATTTTAGGAATTATAGCTATTTGTTTTATAGGTGGTTATTTTACGGCAAAACAACTTTTGCCTGATGCAAATGAAGTTTCAACAGGACCTCAATACTCAACTAAAGAAGTTATAAGAGGCGATATTCAGCAAGGTGTTAATGTAACAGGACAGTTGAACGGAAATTGGGGTGGAGCAATAACTGCTCCAAAACCTGAAGGTGTTACTGATTCAAATGGAGCAAGTGTTACTGTTACTTATAAAGTAGAAGAGATTTTTGTAGAACCTAATGATATGATAAAAAAAGATGACAAATTAGTACGTTTGTCTGCAGAAAATCTGGATGATATACTTCAAGAACTTTATGATGGTATTGAAAATAAACAATCAGAAATTGCTGATATAAACAATGAAATTAATGTTAAGTTAAAAGCATTGGGTGAAAAAATAAATAAGAATGTTAAAAGTTTAGCAGATGTAAATCCATATGAAGGAATAGTGATAAGTTCTCCTATTAAAGGAAGAGTTACTGATTTTAGAGTAGAAGAAGGGGAAATGGTAGATGAACCAACTATTGCATCAATTATAGATGACAGCAAAGTTAAAATTACTTTTAAAGTAAACACTTATGAATATGCAAGTTTAAAAGAAGGTCAAAAAGTTTTAATGCAATATGGCAGAGTTTTAGATAATGGAACAGTAATCACTGCATTTGATGGTTTTTATGAAGGAACTATAAAAAAAATAAATCCAAATAAAGTTCCTAACTCAGATGGTATGACTTATGTTCACAGCGGAATAATTGAAGCTAATAATCCAGGATTAGTTCAAAAAGGAATGGTTGCTACAATTTATACTGAAAATAATGGATATCCTGTAACAACATTATTTAACCGCGGTACAGTTGATTCATATGTAAATGAAAAGAAAGTATATACTACAATTTATTCTTCTGATGATAG
>JARBUP010000094.1 GCA_029239575.1 Bacillota bacterium | reverse complement strand
TGCTCTTCTGCTAAATTTGCAAGAGTTTTACCGAATATTTCTGCGTCCCAAATACCTTCTGGATGGTCTTTACTTTGTTCAATTAAATGATTTATTAAATCTTCACTTTGAGCTTTACTTCCTATTACAGGAGATACTTCAGTATTCATACCTGCATTGAATATATGTAGAGATGGAGCTTGAGCTTTAATTTTTATTCCATAGCGGCTGCCTTCTTTAAATATTTGAGGCTTTTCAACAACCATATCTGCGATTGTAGGAGTTACATATCCATAACCCTTTTCTTTAGCATCATTAATAGCTGCTTCTACTTTTGAGTATTCTCGTTTTGCTTTTGCTAAATCACCTATTAATTTTAATATTTGATGTTCACCTGTAATATTATCACCGCATAAATCAGAAATAACTTTATAGTAATATGCATTGTCTATATCGATTCTCATGTTTATTTTGCCGGTTCCAAGCTCAATTTCTTTTACATAATAATCTTCAATATATTCATTTTGATCTGAGAATATTTTTACAGCATCAAAATCACTTAGTTTGTAGCATTGATCAAAATCCTGTTTTAATGTTTTAATTAAATCTTGTTTTAATGCATGGTCAAAATCAAGTCCATCAAACCATTTTGGCATATCCACATTAATTTCTTTTATTGGGAATTCATAAAGTACATCTTCTAAAACTCCTTCAATATCGTTTGTGTTTAAATTCATACAGTCCATAATTTGTACAGGTGCATGATATTTTTCTTTTAATTGTGAAGCTAATGCAACTGTATTTTCATTATTAGGATGAGTAGTATTAAGTATGATTACAAAAGGCTTATTAATTTCTTTTAATTCCTTAACAACTCTCTCTTCAGCCATAATATAATTATCTCTTCCTATATCTGTAATACTTCCGTCAGTTGTAACTAATATACCAATAGTTGAATGATCTTTAATAACTTTTCTTGTGCCTATTTCAGCAGCTTCTGCAAATGGTATAGGATCTTCATTCCACGGTGTGCTTACCATTCTTGGTATTTCACCTTCCATACTCCCAATTGCACCAGGAATCATGTAGCCAACACAATCAATTAATCTAAGTTTTGAACTAATATTGTCTTTGAATGTTACATTTACTGCATTTGATGGAACAAATTTTGGTTCAGTTGTTGTTACTGTTTTACCCGTACCACTTTGAGGCATTTCATCTTTAGCTCTTTCTTTTGTATATTCATCCTCTATATTTGGTAGCATTACATTTTCAGAAAACCTTCTAATAAAAGTTGACTTTCCTGTTCTTACTGGTCCAACAACCCCCAAATATATTTCTCCCTTTGTTCTCTTAGCTATATCTTCATATATATCTAAATTAGTAATAATAATCCCTCCCCCTAAATAATATGCTTACATTCTGTATACAGTTTATATATATGCTTGTATTTTTTCATTATTCCAAATCACTATAAAATTTTAAAAAAAATTGGATTTGCTTTTACACAAATCCAATTTATTTTATAGTTTTTCTTCTTTTTTATCTCTTAACATAAGTTTGTTAACTGTTTCTTTTACATCAGCATTATTGTGAAGCACATCATACATTGCATCAACTATTGGCATATTAATATTTAACTTTTTAGAAAGTTCATATGCTGCATATGTAGTTGTAATACCTTCTACTACCATTCCAACTTTCTGTATAGCTTCATCTTTTGTAAGACCTTGACCTATTAAAAATCCTGCACTTCTATTTCTTGAATGAACACTGGTACAAGTTACAATTAAATCTCCTATACCTGAAAGTCCATAAAATGTATGTACGTCAGCTCCTAATGCAATACCAAGCCTTGCAATTTCCACTATTCCTCTGTTCATTAACGCAGCTTTTGCATTATCTCCATAACCTATGCCATCAGATATACCTGCTCCTAACGCAATAATATTTTTTAATGCACCGCCCAATTCAACTCCTATTACATCTTCATTTGTATAAACTCTAAAATAAGAAGACATAAATAAATCTTGAATTTTTTCTGCTGTATCTTTATTTTCGCAAGCTACTGTTAAAGCTGTAGGAAGACCTAAACCTACTTCTTCAGCATGGGATGGACCTGATAATACAGCATAGATACAGTTTAAAGTTTCCTCTTTAACTATTTCAGAAACTCTGTCTAAAGTTCCCATCTCAATTCCTTTAGATGCATTAATTATAATTTTATTCGTTTTATACTTCTCATTAATTTGTTTTAAAACATTTCTTATTTGTTGAGTAGGCGTTACTATTAAAATAATTTCTGCTTCTTGTACTGCTTTATTTATATCGGATGTAAAAATTATATTAGAAGGTATTTTCACATTAGGCAAATATTTTTTATTTATTCTCGTTGTACTTAATTCTTTAATTTGATTTTCATCCCTTAACCAAACTGTTACATTACTGCCATTATCAGATAAAAGTTTAGCTAAAGCTGTTCCCCAGCTGCCTGCTCCAAGAATTGTTATTTGAGCTTCCATAGCGCCTCCTATGTATTAAAACTAATATATATAGAAAGCCACAAAGTGACTTTCTGTTGTTTTTTTATTCATTTATAATTTTTTAATTTTATAATTTATTTTCTTTTCCTTGCATTAATCTTTTTATATTTTCTCTGTGCCTGTAAATTGACATAGCAGCAACTGAAAAACAAAATAGGAAAATATTAAAGTTTAAAGGTCTTTCAACAAGCAATATTACTATAGGACCTAAAATCATTCCTATAATTGACCCAAGAGATACCATTCTTGTAATAAATGCTATTGTTATACCAACAACAAAACAAATAAAAGTAGCTGTAGGGCTAATTATAAGCATTACTCCAATTGTTGTTGCTACTCCTTTACCACCTTTAAAATTTAAAAGTGCTGGCCAATTATGGCCTACAATTACAAATACTCCTGCTAAATAACTTCCAACTTCGCCTAATAAAGCTTTACCAATTAATACTGCAACTATTCCTTTTAATACATCTCCTGCAAAAACCATAATCCCAATTTTTTTACCAAAAGCACGTATTGCATTAGTAGTTCCAGAATTACCACTTCCAAAATCTCTAACGTCTTTTTTCATTAATAATTTGCCAAGTATATATGCAAATGAAAGATTACCTAATAAATAAGAAATCAATACTACAAAAACATATCTCATAATTATTCGTCCTCCTTAACATTATCTAATGTAATAATTATTTTTCGCTTCTGTTTCTAAATTCAATTACTATTGGTGTTCCCTGATATTCAAAAGATTCACGAATTTTATTTTCTAAATACCTTTGATATGAAAAATGAACGAGAGTTCTATCATTACAGAAAATTAAAAACTTCGGTGGATTAACAGCTACCTGTGCACCATAATATATTTTAAATCTTTTACCTTTAACAGTACGAGGCTGATTCATAAGAACAGCTTCAGTTATAATATCATTTAAAACACCTGTAGATACTCTTAAGTTTCTAAAGCTAAACACTTCATTAACTGTATCTAATATTTTATTTACACGTTGTCCTGTTAGAGCTGAAACAGTAAGAATAGGTGCATATGTTGCATATGCTATGCTGTTTCTAACATCATCATGGAATTCTTTAAATGTTTTATTATCTTTTTCTATTAAATCCCACTTATTTACTACCACTATCATTCCTTTGTGGTTTTCATGAGAATAACCTGCAATTCTTATGTCTTGTTCAGTAATTCCTTTGTCAGCATCAATTACTAAAATACATATATCTGCTCTTTCCACAGCTGTAAAAGCACGTAGAACTGAGTATTTTTCTACAGTTTCTAATACTTTACTTTTTTTTCTAATTCCTGCTGTATCTATTAAAGTATATTTTTGACCATCTTTTTCAAATTTTGTATCTATTGCATCCCTTGTTGTTCCAGGAATATCAGATACTATAACTCTGTCTTCACCTATAATTTTATTAATGATTGATGATTTTCCTGCATTTGGTTTTCCAATTACAGCTATTTTTATAGAATCATCGTCATCATCTAAATCAAATCTTTCATCAAATTTTGCTATAACTTCGTCAAGCAAATCACCTAATCCCATTGCTTCAGTTGAAGAAATTGATATTGGTTCTCCAAGACCAAGATTATAAAATTCATATATATTATTTGTGTTTACGAACTTATCCATTTTGTTAACAACAAGAATAATTTCCTTTTTAGCTTTTCTAAGCATTTGAGCTACTTCAGCATCAGCAGCTGTAACCCCTTCTTTACCGTCAACCATAAATAAAACAACATGTGCCATATCTATAGCTACTTCAGCTTGAGTACGCATTTGTTGGAATATTGTATCAGTTGAATCTGGTTCAATTCCTCCTGTATCAATCATTGTAAAGTGATTATCCAACCACTCACATTCTGCATAAATTCTATCTCTTGTAACTCCTGGTGTATCTTCTGTAATGGAAATTCTTTTTCCAGCAATTCTGTTAAAAAGAGTTGACTTGCCTACATTAGGCCTGCCTACTATTGCTACTATTGGTCTTGCCATTTTAATCCTCCGTGTGTTTCTTTCTCTTTTATTTATAGTATATTTATTTTACCAAATAATTTAATAATTTTTCACCGTCTACATCAGAAATAATTATTTTAGCATTTAATTCTCTTTGTAAGTCTTCAACTTTTAAATCATCTAAAAATACATTGTCATCATTTAACATGCATTTTGGTAAAATAATATTTTTTATATTTTTGTTTTTAAGTTGTTCTATTAAATCTTTACCTGTTATTAATCCTGCAACAGTTATTTTTTCTCCAAAAAAGTTATTAGTAATTTTTTCTACATTAATTTTAATATTAATTTCTTTCATTATTTTTTCACATAAGCTTAAAATTAATTCATATGCCGCTACACCAGTTGCAATAGTAACTTCATCAAATATTACTTGTTTGTTTTTATATTTAGGTAAATATTCATTTATTTCCCATGTTAACAGTCTACAAAGACCTATACCATTTTCAAGTTGGTCAAATTCTTCGTAGCTTTCAAAATCAGGAAAATCCCTTTTAGCTAATATATAAAATTCATCTGCTAAAAATACAAAACGAGTGTTTATATTTTTGTATATTTCATTTTGTAAAACATTTATTTGGTCAATTAATTTTTCAGAGCTTTCTTTGTCAAAAGGCTTTAACTCAGCTAATTTTTCACGATAATCTGTAAGTCCTACAGGAACAATAGCAACACTTCTTACGTGAGGCTGTAGTTTTGCTAAATCTCTTATTGTTTTATTTAAAACTTCACCATCATTTACATCTCTTACTAAAACAATTTGACAGTCAACAGTTATACCTGCATCAGTTAATTTTTTCAAATACTCAAGAATATCTTTTTCTTTATTATTACCCATCATGTATTTTCTTAAATCTTTATCCGTAGCATGTACTGATACTTTTATAGGGCTTATTCTATATTTAATAATTCTATTAATTTCATCATCAGTTAAATTTGTTAATGTGATGAAATTGCCATAAAGAAATGATAACCTTGTGTCATCATCTTTTAAATATAATGATTTTCGCATGCCTTTTGGCATTTGGTCAATAAAGCAAAAAATACATTTATTTTGACATACTTTAATATTGTCCATTAGGGGATTTTCAAAAATGATCCCAATATCTTCGTCATATTCTTTTTCAATTTCAAGTTCCCATATTTCGCCGTCTTGCTTCTTAACTTCAAGCACAACAGTTTCATCTGAAATTTGAAATTTATAATCTATATAATCTGTTATTTCTTCACCATTAACGCTTAAAAGTTCATCCATAGGTTCAAGTTCTAATTCTTCAGCAATGCTATTTTTTATTATTTTAATAATTATATTTTTCATGTATAACATCCTTATTCACAGTTCACAATTTTTTACATTATATCATAATATTTATTTATATTACAATGTTATTATTAATTATTTTAACAATCATAACATATTTAATACAAAACATTTTAAATTTTAATTTAAATGAAAATTATTTAGAAAACAAAAAAAGCCTTTTTCAGGCTTCTCTTGCTAAATATTTATTATTCCTGTACTGGTGCTTCTACTGGACATACGCTAGCGCATGCTCCACAATCTATACAAGCAGCAGGATCAATTTCATATTTATCATCTCCAGCTGTAATTGCTCCTACAGGACATTCTGGTTCACATGCTCCACATGAAATACATGCATCTGTTATTTTATATGACATTTAATTTTCACCTCCCCCATCTTTTATCTATGACATTTTATCATTAAATCAATATATTTTAAAGTGTTTTTTTTATATTTATATAAATATTTTGGACAAAGCTTTAAATTTACTTAATTTAGTCTTCTAAATCTTTAAGTGCTGCTAAGTTAATCTCTTCATGATGCTTCATTTTTACTGCGCCTTCTTGAATAACTTTCATTTCATCACTTTTAAATTCTTCTATTTCACCAACGCCATCCGCAGTTTGTACTTTCACTTTAGCAGATTTAAATAAAGGATTTATATCCAATACAATTCCTGTTTTATTTGTTCCATTAATAGATACTTTATCACCAACATCAGGTAACTCTTTTATATTTTCATCATAAACATGGTGTTCATAATTTAAACAACACATAAGTCTTGAACAAATGCCAGAAATTTTTGCTGGGTTTAAAGAAAGCTTTTGTTCTTTTGCCATTTTTATTGAAACTGGATAAAATTCACCAAGAAACGAAGAACAGCACATAGGTCTACCACATGGCCCTAAACCACCAATCATTTTTGCTTCATCACGAACACCTATTTGTCTTAATTCAATTCTTGTCCTAAATATTGAAGCTAAATCCTTTACAAGTTCTCTAAAGTCAATTCTTCCATCCGCTGTAAAATAAAAAATGACTTTGTTATTGTCAAATGTATATTCTATATCTATAAGCTTCATATCTAATTTGTGTTCTTCTATTTTTTTAGTGCATATTTCAAAAGCTTGACTTTGTTTTATTTTATTTTCATCATTACATTTTATATCTTCTTGTGTAGCAAGTCTTAAAACTTTTTTTAATGGCTGTATTATATCTTCATCTTTAACCATTTTTGGTCCTACAACAACTTGACCAAATTCTATGCCTCTAACTGTCTCTACTATTACATAATCTTCTTCTTTAATCCATTTTTTATCGGGATCAAAATAGTATATTTTCCCAGCTTTCTTAAATCTAACCCCTACTACTTTAATCATTATTTAAATTCCTCCTGTATTTTTAAGAGCATTTTATCTATGGTAAGTTTATAATTTACATTACTTTTTATATAATCACTCACTTTTTGCAAGTAATTTATTATATCATCCCCCGAGTTTTTTTTAAACAAAAAACTGTGTTCATATAATAAATCAATTAAATCTTTATTTATTAATAGGTTTTTTAAATTATTTTTTAAATATGTTATGTCTCTTATCCATAACATCATTATTTCTATTATAGCATCTATATTATCTTTTTGTTCTTCAAAGTAATTTTCTAAGTTAAAAATAATTTCTTCATCAGATTTGATTATTTTATCAAATACATTTATTATTTCTGATCTTTTTGACAGTATTTCATCTTTGTCATTTATAATATTTACAGCTTTATTTAATATTCCATTTGAATAATTTGCTATAAGTGAAGCTTTTGCATCATCAACTTCATAATTATTCATTAAATACTTTTGTATTTCTTTTGTGCTGATATTTTTAAATTTTACAACTTGGCATCTTGAAACAATTGTAGGAAGTAATAAATTTATATTTGTTGTCAAAAGAATTATGATTGTATCCTTAGGTGGTTCTTCGAGAGTTTTTAAAAATGTATTAGCAGCCTGTACAGTCATTAAATGAGCATTTTTAATAATAAAAACTTTCCTTGAGGATTCATATGGTTTTTTATATATATCGTTAATTAATTCATCTACAACTTCTCTTTTAATAGTTTTTTCTTCAACATCAAGGATGTGTAAATCAGGATGATTCATAGTACTAACTTTTATACAATCATTACAATTTTCACAAGGTTCTTGATTAAAGTTATTACAAAAAAGAGATTGGGCAAAAGTAACAGCTAATTTAAATTTGCCCATATCCTTCGGTCCTTCAAACAAATAGCAATGAGACAATTTGTTTTGTTCAATCCCAGAAATTAATGATTGCTTTATTTCATTTTGCCCTACCACTTGGCTATATTGCATGAAAACCTCCTTTTTTTTATTTCATTTAATTATATTAAATTTTTTCAAATCTATCAACTGGAGTAACAAAAACAACTGCTCCTCCAACTGATATTTCTATGGTTTGAGGTAAATATCCCCCAACAGTGCTAAAAGAACTCGGAGGGATAGCTGCTGTAATCTTCTTCTTAGTTTTACATATAGCTCTGATTATCTCAATTTCTTCATCAACTTTATTATCATCAACACCGGACATTATTGTTGTATTACCTGAGCTTAAAAACCCACCTGTGGATGATAGTTTTGTACAAGAAAATCCATTTTCCCTGAGTGCTGATATTAATTTATTAGCGTCATCATTTTGTACTATGGCTGTAATTAATTTCATCAGTAATCCTCCTTAAATTATAATTAGCATATTTCTTAATTTATTGAATTAATTATGTTTTTAATTTCTTCAAATAATTCTTCTATACTTCTTTCAGCATTAATAATTTTTATTTCAGGATAATAATTTGCTATTTGCTTATATCCATCATAAACTCGGCGGTGGAAAGAAATGTTTTCATTTTCTAATCTGTCACCATTATTAAATCTAAGCTTTCTATTTAAAGCTTTTTCTGGATCTATGTCAAATAATAGAACTAAATCAGGTACAATATTACATATTGCAAAGTCATTTATTTTTTTTATATCTTCTATGTTTAAGCCTCTACCTAAACCTTGATATACTAAACTCGAATAAACAAATCTCTCACTAATAACGACTTTACCATTTTCAAGCCATGGAATTATTTTTTGAGATACAAGCTGTGCTCTTGCAGCAGCATAAAGCAAAGCTTCCGTCCTATAATCCATTTCAACATTATTGTTATCTAAAATTAGCTCTCTTATTTTTTCACTAATATTTGTTCCACCAGGCTCACGAGTAAATTCAATTTCTTTACCTTTTAATTTATAATACTCGCCAATTTTATTGGCCATTGTACTTTTGCCAGAGCCATCGGGTCCTTCTAATACTATAAATAAGCCTTTTGTATCAATCATCTTACAACTCTCACCTGAATATTTTCATCAACTCCATTTACATTGATTCTATTATCAAGCATTGTTCTTACATAATCAATAGTATCTTGAACAATTATTTCTCCAGGACATACCAAAGGAATTCCTGGTGGATATGGAATAATAAATTCAGCAGCTGTTCTTCCTATTGACTCATCTAAATTAACTAATTCATTTTCTGCATAAAATGCTTTTCTCATTTTCATTGCATG
>JARBUP010000093.1 GCA_029239575.1 Bacillota bacterium | reverse complement strand
TCTCATTATTTCTTTTTCTTGAAGCACTCTTAAAAGTTTAGCTTGAGTACTTAAACTTATTTCGGATATTTCATCAAGAAATATGGTACCACCATCAGCTTCTTCAAACAGACCTTTTTTTCCACCTTTTTTAGCTCCTGTAAAAGAACCTTCTTCATAGCCAAAAAGTTCGCTTTCAAGCAAAGAATCTGTTAAAGCAGCACAGTTAACCCTAACAAAATTTTTATTATTCCTTAAACTTTGTGCATGTATGGAATTTGCAAATAGCTCTTTTCCTGTTCCACTTTCTCCCTTTAATAAAACTGTTGCACGAACTGAGGCAGCTTTTTTTATTTGATTCTTTACCTCTATTAATTTATCGCTGATACCTATTATATCTTCAGGTTTATATTTATAAGTTAATTCTCTTATTTTTTTTTCAGCTATTTCTAACTTTTCAGTTAAATCCTTTATACCCGTTACATCATGTAAAACTGCGACGCTTCCTTTTAATATATTATCAACTATTATGGGAGCTGCTTGAGCAACAACTGTTTTTCCACTTGGCTTTATTTTTAATTTTGTATTTTCTACAGGTCGTTTTGTTTGTAAAACTTTAAGATGCAGACTTTCCCCTTGCTCAATATCAAATAAAGCATCTTTACCAACCACATCTTCCATTTCTATTCCTGTTATTTTCGTATAAGCAGGATTTACCATTATGTGTTTTCCATTTTCATTTACAACACTAATGGCATCCTGAGTAGCTAAAAAAACAGCTTGAAGCATACTTATAGCTAATTCATTTTTCATGTAATTCCTCGTTGATATAAGGTTATTGAATATCAGTTTGTTCTTCATTAATTAAATTTTTTATTTCAACTGCAATTGTATTAATGTTTAAATAAATTTTATCCACTTCTTTTTTAGATTCGCTTTTTAATACCACTTGATTCACACCAGATGTAGCATTAGATAAATCAGCATTAATAATTAAATCATCTTTAGTAAATTTATTAATTACACTTTCTGATCCAATAATTTTAGCGGTGATAATTGTTTTATTATCGATATTATTAATTATTTCTAATCCAGTTTTTAAATTAGTAAAATTAATTTCACTAAAATTATATATTAAATCTTTTTCAATGGTTTTTTCAACAAAAGCTGTTACAACTGGCTGAGATTGTAAATCTATAATAAATAATCCATCTGTATTTAAAATATGTTTTGTTAAAACAACATTTTTATTTACGCCTGTAACATCTAATACTTCAAGTTCTAGTTCTGATATTTTATTAAGTACATCTTGAGGTGCAGCTATTTTTATTTTATTAGGACTTACTGTTACATTTGTAACATTATAACCATCTGATGGTACTCCTGTTATTTTAGGTATAATATTAACAAATTTTGTAGGATACACAGGTACGGATACTAAAACATTATCAGTTGGAACTGTCATGAAAATTTCATTATCCAATCCATCATAAATTCTAACTGGAACAGTTTTAACTAAATCACTGCTGGCGCCTTCTACATTGACAGTTGCAACAGCAGATTTAGCTGAGTCAACAATACTTCTAGGTCCAGTAATTTTTACTGAAGTAGGATTAACCTCTCCATCCCCTCTATAAAAATTATTTGCTACATTGCCTTCATAGTTCACTTTAACATCCATAACTTTTGAAATAACGCTATCTATTTTACATGTTATTTGCGATGGATAATAACTTTCTATTTTAACTCCGTTAGGTCCTAATATAACTACATTGGCATTTGTTGTTCCTTCTGAAAAACCAAGTACATCAATATAGGCGGAAAAATCACTTTTCTTAATGTTATTTAATTGGGTACCATAACCACTAACTTTAATATTAACTGTTAAATTATCCCTATCGCTGTTCATAAAAGCCATATTAGAATTTTCTAATGCTGATAAATTCCTCACTGTTACAGGAACATTAGTATATGTATCTTCAAGTATGGGATTAATATCTATCATTACCATTACCCATAGAGCAACAGAAACTATTAAACAAGCGATTTGAACAAATATTTTATCATTTCTCATTTTCTTTAATATTTCTCTTATCTTCATTTCTATTTCTCCACTTATCAAATATATTTGACTTATCCTCTTCTACATATATATTGGACAAAAGCTTCTCGAGTTCTTCAATTTGAATATTTCTATACAGCCTTCCTTCAACTGCATAGGAAATATATCCTGTTTCTTCTGAAACGATAAGTGCTATAGAATCTGATTTTTCTGTCATTCCTATTGCTGCTCTGTGCCTTGTTCCAATATCTTTACTTAAAAGATTGTTGTCAGTTAAAGGCAAAAAACATCCAGCTGCTAATATAGAATAATCCTTTATTACTACAGCTCCATCATGTAGAGGTGTATTTGGAATAAAAATATTAATCAATAAGCCGCTTGATATATCAGCATTAATTTTAGTGCCGGTATCAATTATGTCGTGTAAACCTGTTTTTTGTTCAAATATCATTAAAGCGCCTATTTTTTGTCTTGCAAGAGATGAAGTGGCTAATACAATTTCTTTAATAACATGTTCTGAAGTTTTAGCATTTCTATCCATAGTAGTAAAGGAAAACATTGATGTTCTTCCTATAAATTCAAGACCTCTTCTAATTTCAGGTTGAAATACAACAACAACTGCTATAATTCCTACTTGTAACGTGTTTTGTAGGATGTATTTTAGCATATGAAGTTGAAATATGTTGGAAATGGGAAACAAAGCTAATAGTACAACAATACCTTTAACAAGCTGCTTTGCCCTCATGTCTCTAATTAGCATGTAACCACTGTATAAAATATAGTAAACAATGGCGATATCAACAACGCTATTTAACCCTATATTGCTAAAAATTAATTTGATTTGTTCCATCACATCACTTCCCAATCGAAATTATTCTAATTATTATCCATTTGTGCCATTGTGTCTTTGTAAGATCTATTCATTCTTGTTTTTGAATTGTTATTTAAATCATCACTTTCAACAAAATCATCTATAGGATATACTATATGTTCTGGTGATCCGTTTTCGTCAGTACCTTTATACACCCACAATGGAATGTATTCAATGTTTTTAATTGATACTACCCCTGTTTCACCTTTTTTTTCTATCTCAATATTAATTATTACACCATCTTCTGTATATTTAGCTTCTTCTTCGCTCATTCCATAAGGAACTAAAGTTTCTACTCTCTGATTTGATAAAAAATTTCCCATTGAATATGCAACAAGTTTTTTCTCACCATTTATTTCAACAGTTTGAGAAGGTTGTATTACATGTGGATGACTTCCAAGTATAATATCAACGCCTTCATTTAAAAGCATTTCTGCTGTTTGCTCTTGAAAATCAGATTGAGTTCTTGCATATTCGATTCCCCAGTGCATATAAAACACTATTAAATCTACATTTTGTTCTTTAGCATAAGCTATATCTTCTTTCATTTTTGTTTCATCTATAATGTTTACCATTGCATCAAGGTCTGCTGGGTCCATATATGCTTCTAAACCGTTAACCATTTCAGTATATGACATAAATGCAATTTTAATGCCCTTAACATCTTTAATTAAAACTCTTGATTCAGGTTTTTTAGTATACGTTCCTATACTGTTCATTCCTTGCTTGTTAATTTGCTCAACAGTTCTAATAATTCCAGCTTTTCTTGTATCAAGACAATGATTGTTTGCTGTGGATAATACATCAAATCCTGCATCTTTTATAGCTTCAAGAGCTTCGTCAGGTGCATTGAATAAAGGATAACCTTGATATGCATAAGTTTCATTGCCTGCAGTAGTTCCCTCAAAATTGCCAATAGATAAATCTGCGCTTTGAAAAATATCTTTTACGGCTTTAAAACTGTTTCTAAAATCATAAGTATCAGTTGATTTGTCATAAGCACCTTCTATTTGTGAAGGATGGAACATAATATCACCTGTTGCTGCTATATTAATAGTTACATCAGGATTTTTTTCAACTTCTTCTTGTTTTGGTTCTTCATTAGAATTTTGTTGTGGTTCTTTTTCATTTGAATTTGTATTTAATTCTTTTTCATTTCCTGCTGCATTAATAGCTAAAGCTGCTGAAACAGAAGCAAAAATTAATATCATTATGATCAAAAAATTTCTTTTCTTATGTCTTTTTTTACTGCTCATTTTAACCCCTTATTTAAATTACAATATTATATAAGGATGATTTTCCCTTATACATTAATATTAAACTACCATGAATTATTTTGCAAGATTTTAATTATTAAGAAACAATTAACATTTCCTAAATTGAAATTAAACTTAATTTCTCTGTCTAATTAAACATTTTGGATCATTACCAATTAAATCATATCTGTTTTCTTTCTTTAATGCTTTTAAAACTAATTCATAATTTTCCCTTTTTGTATATTGAAGCAATGCTCGTTGCATTTTTCTTTCTTCTATTTCTTTTGGAACAAAAACTTCTTCATCAGTTAAAGGATTAATCCCCGTATAATACATACATGTTGAAAGTGTTCCCGGTGTTGGATAAAAATCTTGAACTTGCTCTGGTATATAACCCATATCCCTAATATATTCTGCTAACTCAATTGCATCTTTTAAAGTTGAACCTGGATGGGAAGAAATAAAATATGGAACAATATATTGTTCTTTATTAATTTTTTTACTTTCCTCATAAAACTTTTTAACAAATTGATTATAAATTTTAATAGGCGGTTTCCCCATCTGCCTTAAAACTCTATTAGAAACATGCTCAGGTGCAGTTCTTAATTGACCGCTTACATGATGAGCACATAATTCTTTCATAAAATCATCATTTTTATCATACATAACATAATCATATCTTATTCCTGAACGAACGAAAACTTTTTTAACACCTTCCAAATTTCTTACTTTTCTCAGAAGTTCTACATAATCTTCGTGATCAACAATTAAATTGCTGCATTTTTGAGGAGCAAGACAGCTTTTGTTTTTACATGCGCCATATTTTTCTTGTTTGTTGCAAGCTTTTATTCTAAAGTTCGCAGTAGGACCTCCAACATCATGTATATATCCTTTAAAATCTTTGTCCTGTGTCATTTTTTCTGCTTCTTTTATTATGGAATCATGGCTTCTTGACTGAACAATTGTACCTTGGTGAAAATTAAGAGCACAAAAATTACATCCTCCAAAACATCCTCTTACGCTTGTAATGCTAAATTTTATTTCTTCAAGAGCAGGAATTCCACCTGAATTCGCATAAATAGGATGATAATCCATCATATAATCTAAATCATAAACATCATCAAGTTCCTGTTCTTTAAGAGATTCCATAGGTGGATTTTGTACAACATAAATAGAATCATATTGTTCAACTAATGTTTTTCCACTTTTTGCATCAGTGTTTTCATATTGCATTTTAAAACTGTCAGCATATTTTCTTTTTGAAGATGCAACTTCATCAAATTTAGGTAAAAAAATTGGTTCATATGCTCGGTCTTTATCCTTTGTTTTATAAACTGTTCCATTTATAAAAGTAACTTCATCTACAGGAATGCCAGAATCAAGAGCTTCTGCTATTTCAATAATAGCTTTTTCTCCCATACCATAAACTAATAAATTCGCACCAGCATCAAGCAAAACTGATCTTCTCACTGAATCTGACCAATAATCATAATGGGAAAGTCTTCTTAAACTAGCTTCTATACCGCCAATTATTATGGGCGCATTTTTATATGCTTCTCTTATTTTATTAGCATAAACCGTAAGAGCTCTATCCGGTCTTAAATTTGGTTTGCCACCTGGAGAATATTCATCTTTATGTCTTCTTTTTTTGAAAGTAGTATAATGATTAACCATTGAATCAATATTTCCCGAATTAATTAAAAACCCAAGCCTTGGTTCACCTAATTTTTTAAAAGAATTTATATCTTTCCAATCAGGCTGAGCTATAATTCCTACTTTATAACCATATCTTTCTAAAAGCCTTGAAAGTATTGCTGCTCCAAATGAAGAATGGTCAACATATGCATCCCCAGTTACAAAAACAAAATCACATTGTTCCCATCCTCTTTTATTCATATCATCTATATTAATAGGTAAAAAATCCATTTTTCCTCCATACTGGTACTATGTACCATGTTAACAAATTACTTTTTTAAGTATTATCTATTAATTATACCACTCTTAAACATATTAAAACAATATAAATTTACATATAAAAAAGAGTTGCTACGCAACTCCCGCTATGGAACCCTATGGTTCCCGAACACTTTCCTATAATATAAAAAGAGAGCAATAATTCGCTCTCCTAATTTATTTTATATTTTCTTTAAAAATTTTAACTGAAGCACTTGCACCTATTCTGTCAGCTCCAGCATTAATCATTTGTATAGCATCATTTAAAGTTCTAATACCACCGGATGCTTTAACTTTTAATTTACCTTTAGCTGCATTTTTCATAAGTTTTATATCAGATACAGTTGCTCCACCCGTGCTAAATCCAGTTGATGTTTTTACAAAATGAGCTTTTGCATCAAGGGATAGTTCGCAAGCTTTTATTTTTTCTTCATCTGTTAAAAGGCATGTTTCTATGATTACTTTTAAAATAGCATTTTTATTTGTATCATAAATTGCCTTAACAACTTGTTTGATATCATTAAAAACATATTCATAGTCTTTGCTTTTTAAAGCTCCAACATTAATAACCATATCTATTTCATCAGCACCGTTTTCTACAGCATGTTTAGCTTCAAAAACTTTTGAATCGCTATCTGCTGCTCCTAATGGAAAACCAATAACAGAACATATTTTAACATCTGAGTTAGCCACCAATTTCTTACATAAATTTACATGACAAGAATTTACACATACAGAATAAAATCCATATTGAACTGCTTCTTCGCATAATTTTTTTATCATTTCTTTTGTTGCATCAGCTTTTAATAGTGTATGATCAATATATTTTTCAATATTTTCTATACTATTTAAATTATTTATATCATTCAATTGAGGCTCCAATTATTTTATAATAATTATTCAGTTATAACTTCTACTAATTGTCCGTTTTGAAGCATTGCTGCATTACCTTCTTCAACGTCAACATGCATATCCAATGCGTATGTTTCATTTACTCTTATTAATACATTTTCAAATACTAATGCTCTTTCTCCATCCACTCTTACTTTTACTATATCTTTATCTTTTAAATTATATTTTTCTGCATCTGTAGTATGCATGTGAATGTGTCTTGCTGCAATTATTGTACCTTTTGACAATTCAACTTCGCCTTTAGGTCCAACTAATTTAACGCCAGGAGTACCGTCTAATTTTCCAGAATCTCTTATTGGTGTATTTTTTAATCCTAAAGTTATTGCATCAGAAAAAGAAAGTTCTATTTGAGTTTCTTTTCTTGCAGGTCCTAAAACTCTAACTCCTGCTATTGTTCTTTTTGGTCCAACTATATCAACTTTTTCATCGCAAGCAAATTGACCTGGTTGGCTTAAATCTTTAATTGGTGTAAGGCTGTGTCCTTCTCCAAACAATGTATTTATATCTTCCACTGATAAGTGAACGTGCTTGTTTGATAATCCTACTGGTACTTTAAAATTCATAAAATCCTCCATATGTAAATATATTTATTTCCAAAAGAATTATAATACAATTTAATGACAAATTCAACATTAATTTATTAATAAATTATTAAGTAATTTGTTTACAACAAAAAATCACCGTGTAGGTGATTTTTAAATTATTCACTCTTTTGCGCTACTTTTGAAGCCATTAAAGATAATATACATACCACAGTTAATATTATAAAATACCATGATATATATACAGATGTCATGTTATCAGGCAAAACGATTGAAATAACATAAAAAAGTATTGCTGACATCATATAAATCCAAATTTTCTTTTTATCAAAAGCAGTGTTTTTAATAGCTGTTTTATCTATTGATTTTGTTTTTACGTCATTAATTTTTTCATAAAAATAGCTTTTTTCAGGCATTAAATCATTTTTTAAAGCAAATTCAAAAATTTTATCATTATTTATAACAGTAATATCCATTTCTTCATTAGCTTTTTTAATTAAATCATTAGCTTCATCACTCATTTCATTATATGTAACAAAAAAAGCTTTTTTATATGGACTTTGTGCTAAAAATACTATATAACTTCTAATATCAATTTTTTCTATTTCTATTCCATTATAAATTTTAAATGTTTTTATACAATATGTTTCATTATTTTTTTGTGCTGTAAATAAATGATTACCTATTTTTTTAAAATCAGTATACCCTTCTTTTTCAAAAAAGTATTTTATAAGTAATTGAAATTTTTCTATGGTCATATCATTTAATTTAGAGTTGAAATATTCTTTTTTACTTTCTTTTATAAATAATTCTTCGCCTTCTTTAACTTTCCTATCTAAGTTTAACTTATTAATCAATGTAAAAATTAAAAATGTTTCCGAAGATATTACTAATGAAAATATAAAGTTTCTACTCATTAAAAAAATAGTTAAAAAAGTAGCTACACTTAAAATACATTTTAAAAAAATTAAATCTGCTCTATAACTAAAGTATTTTCTTGTACCTATAGTATGTTCTATAAACTTTCTTCTGACTTCTTTTTCTTTAGATTCACTTAACATAATTTTCACCTCAAATTATTTATTACCAATTATTTGGATAATATACAAAAAAACCTCTAAAAAGTTAGAGGTTTTTGTTTTACTATATTAAATTCCATTAACAGCTGCTTCTAATCTGTCTAAATGTTTAATCGGATAATATGAAAGCAACTCTTTAAACTGATCAACTGTCAAACCTTGTGCAGATGTATATATTTTTATTTTTTCATCTAAACTTGCATTTATAAATTCTTCTTTAACGTCTTCAAATTTTTTTTCCATTATTGGTAGTGCTCCTTTCAGTATTTTTTACATATTAATATATAATTTGGTTAATATATAGATGGTGAAGTTATGCATATTATTTCTGTATCATCATCTGCAGGATTATATAACTTATGTGGAACATTTGATTTAATATAAATGCTGTCACCTTCTAATAAAAGTTCATTTAATTCATTTATGCTTATCAGCAAAGTTCCTTTTTTTATTATTACACATTTATCAGAATCTATAACAATAAAATTTTGACTATCCCATTTTCCTGCTTTAATTTTAGTTTCATAAATTCCAAATTTAATATTTGATTTTTTTTCATCATTAATAGGAACTAAAAAACTTAATTCTTTATTTTCATCTGGCATAACAAGTATTTGTCTATCTTCTTTTCTTTGAATTATAATATTATCTTTTTCATTTTCGATAAAATAATAAGGTGAAACATTTAAAATTTCACAAATTTTGCTTAATGATGACAAAGATGGTTCAATTAAGTTTCTTTCAACTTGAGATATGTAGCTTGATTCTTTCAACTTGAGATATGTAGCTTGATGTAAATCCTGATTTTTGTGATAAATCATCAAGAGTCATATTTTTTTCTTTTCTTAATTTTCTAACTTTATTACCATCCATTGCTGCCTCATTTAAAATAAATTTTGTTAATAATAATTTTACTCCATGTATTAAAAATAGTCAATTTAAATTTATGCAAAATTATGCAGACTATTTTATTCTATAAAACTACCACTTTAATATTCGAAACTCAAAAATCTCATGATAAATCGCATTATTTTAATATTAAGTAGATAAATAAAAAAATACCTGATGTATTTCAAATAATAATCTTATGTAAAAATATTGGTAATAAATATTTGAATATTTTTATACAATATTAATAATGTATACATTAGCAAGTAAGTGTGGGAGATTTTAAAGACAATTCGATTATTAATTTATTAAAAATATGGAGATGTGAGATTAATAAAATGAAAAATTATCTTTTTATAACCAATAGCAATATGCCATCCCCTGAAAAATTAATAAGCCGTGATAAAATAGTATTGGATAATTATAGTACTCCTTGCATTGAAGCTGCTATTTTCATGGGATATAAAATCTACATGGGTTTTAATAGAACATATGCAGATGAATTAAAATGTGATTATAATGTTAAATTTTATAATGCTAACATATATAGAAGTTTATTTGATTTCAAAAATAATTTTAAAGCATATAAAAATCTTATGCAAATATTAATTAATGAAAAAATTAATGTTATTCACTGCAATTCACCTATAGGAGGTATTTTAGGTCGTTTATGTGGCAAAAATACTCATGTAAGTAAAATAATTTATACTGCACATGGATTTCACTTTTGTAAAGGAGCTCCTCTTATTAATCAAACTTTATTCAAGTGGGCTGAAATGCTATTAGCGCATTATACTGATGCAATTATTACAATTAATAAAGAAGATTTTGAGGCTGCTAAGAAATTTAAATTACGCAATAATGGTAATATATATTATTTACCTGGAGGTGTAGGTGTAGATACTGCAGTTTTTAATGAAGCAAAAACTATTAGAAAAGAAATCCTACAATTAATTAATGCAGACGATAACTCAATTTTGATTATTTCTGTAGGAGATTTAAATAAAAACAAAAATAATGAAGTGGTCATAAAAGCATTATCAAAACTTAAAAATAATAAAATTCATTATCTCATATGCGGTTTAGGGGAAAAGAAGCATTACTTAATCAACCTTGCTAAAAAATATAATTTAGAAAAAAATATTCATTTCCTTGGATATAGGATGGATGTACCTCAATTATTAAAATCTTGCGATATATTTACAATGATGTCATATAGAGAAGGATTGTCGCGTTCATTAATGGAAGCTATGGCTGCCGGTTTACCTTGTATTGTTTCAAAAATACGCGGTAATGTTGATTTAATTGAAGATTATAAAGGTGGATATTTAGTAGATCCTACTGATTTTAATATTTTAGCAAATAGGATTGATACATTAGTATTAAATGTTTCCATGAGAATTGATATGCGAAACTATAATTTAGAATCTGTGAAAAATTATGATGTAAAAAATATTAAGTTAATGATGAAAAATATTTATTTAAAAGAACTGTAGTTAATAACTAATTAAATAATGAATTTATTTTAATTCTGCTAAAATTTTAGC